>JAJPOQ010000092.1 GCA_021232515.1 Lentisphaeraceae bacterium | reverse complement strand
ATTATTGACGGTTATAGTCGTGCAGTCATAGCCTGGAGTTTACGGGAGAAAATGAAGACAAAAGATGTGAATCTTGTTTTTCAAAAAGCTACCGAATCTTTCCCGGAAGCTACTCCCAGATGTATCACCGATAATGGCAGCCAATATAAAAGCCGAGAGTTTACTCAGTTCATCACCAGGAATCAGTACTCACATACAACTACGTCTCCTTATTACCCTCAAAGTAATGGTAAGCAGGAAAGGTTTCACGGCTCTCTTAAAAGCGAGTGTATAAGAGTCATGGCTCCAATGAATAAAGCTGAGGCTGAAAGAATTATTGATCAGTATGTGAACTACTACAATAATCAGAGATTACATAGTGCTACCAGCTATATCACTCCATCAGATATGCTCAAAGGAAGGCAAAAACAGATACTTGAACAAAGAGACCAAAAGCTTAAAGAGGCTAAAATTCAAAGAAGAAAAGATAATCTCAACAAGAAAGACAAAGAAAGTAGCTATAATCTAGGAATCAAAAGCGCATAATAACATTTCTTAGTTGCGTACTTTTAGATGAACCAAGACAGAAAGCACAAAATCGATTCTTCATAATATCGGTATTGAAGAATATCGTAGCACCAATAATGACTATACCGCGCCACAAGGTTTAGCTCCAGAGCTAACCGAGCCTGCTCAAATAGAAATTACTCACTATGTAACAGATAACTTAATACGTGTGTATAAAGGCACAGCTAAAAATCCAAGGAATGAGATTAAAAAATATCAACCTAGCGATAAAAAAGCTTATGATTTGTTAGCACTTTTTGCCAAACCAGAAACTAAAAAGCTAAGCTATGAATTACCGATAAAGAATATATGTAATTACTTTAATGAAGACCTTTCTAATCAAGTGCATAGACGCCCCAGTGAAAGATATACGAAAGATTTAAAACTTTCTGATCCGCTTTTCCAAAAGAAAGGAGAAGTCATTGTTTTCAAAGGTAACAAAATTAAACAAACTGGCATAAGATAAAAAGGCAACTATTAGGCAGCGATTAGGCATACATACATTACAATTTGAGAATTTTTATACTCAAATAAACTAATTCTTTATAATTCTCCTGTATGTGGGAGAATGAACGAACCACAATGGTTGAATCATTCATAACCAATAGAATGGATATGAATTATGAATAAGATTCCTGCCCACATAAACAGAACAGTATCAGAGATACTAAGCCCTTATATTTCATTGAGTCCGACTCAATTGGATACTTTATTATGTCAAAACCCTCAAATTGAAGATAAACTTCTCACTCTAAAACAAGTCTCTGAATTACTCCAAGTAAGTCAAAGGCACCTTTACAATTTAGAGGCCCAAGGCTCGTTAAAGTTTATTAGAATTGGAAGAGCTGTTAGAGTTCGTGAATCGGCTCTCAATCTTTATCTTGATGAGGTGGCATAATGCCTAATCTAGTAAAAGCCTATTCCTGCTCTCACGGATGTGCTCGTCGTATACTAACAAGTAAAAAGGCTATGGCAGCCCATGAGAACAGATGTAAAAAAAATGACGCCTCAAGAGCATGTGCCAGTTGCTTATATGATCAAAACTTAGAATGTGAGATTAACGCTAAAAAGCATGATCAGAAAATAGTCTTCAACTGTCCTCAGTGGCGATCTAAAAATATAGATTGTGAGGAATACAGCTCTCTTGAATCAAGGGCAGTACGATGAAACTTAAAAAACTATTAGAAATCATTGTAAATTATAATTCAAGAGATCATCACGTTAGAATTGATGGCAACAAGTTTTTGTGTCTTACTGATATGGCAAAAGGCTTTCCTAAGAAATCAGTAAAAGATTGGCTTAAACTCAAATCTACAAATGAACTCATACAATTTTTAAATGGGGAGAATTCCCCCTATTTAAAACTCATTGAAACGAAGAAAGGCCGTTACAATTCGGGCACGTTTGCTTGTGAAGATCTTGCTGTTGATTTTGCTATGTGGCTTTGTCCATTTTTCAAAATTAAAGTTATTCGCACATTCAGACAACATGAAGACCTCATTCAGAGCTGGAACCGTTCACGAATTGCTTCAAGCTTAGCTAATAGATTGATCTCAGACGCTATCGAAGAAGTAAAAGACGACACTAAGCCATATCATCACAGTAATGAAGCTCGCATGATTAATAAAATAGTCTTTGGTCGACATGAAAAGGGAATACGTGATCTAGCCAGCAATGAAGAACTGGAGCTATTAAATAAGCTCTTGTCTTATAGTGCTGCATACATCGCCATGGGCATGGATTACCATGAAAGGAAAGTATTTCTCTCGAGCCTCGCTATGCCGAAAGCAGTGAATGAATAAAACTAAAAAAGGGGACTCGCCAAAGTCCCCTTAAATAATATCAGCTAAGGTAATATAACATGTCAGCTAAACATAACAATTTTTTTCCTCTATGTGCTGAGTTAATTGAAAATCCTATTTTTATGAATTTACCCATTACAGAAAAGATTTTTCTTATACAGCTAATAAGTGATTCAAATCAAAACCCGAATGGATGGTATAAAGCGGATTTGGAATACTCAGTAATTATTAATGTATCTATTCAGAAGATCCGGCAAGCGAGACCAAAACTTAAACAATTAGGGTTGATTGATTACAAAAGCGGTCAACTGAAAAGAAATAGGAAGATAGCAACTGAATACACAAATGTGAAATTTTCGAGACCTAGCGAACAATTTGCTAGAGTTCATCGATATACCTATGAATCTTTACTGGAGAAAGTGCGAAGAAAGTACGAACCCTTAGCGCGTGAATCTATTTTGTTTTGGTTACTTAGTAATTATAAAAGTGGAACCACTTTAGATACCGAGTTTTATGTAAATAAATCGTTCTATCATTCCTATAAGTTATCGTCTTCAAAGATTAATGATGCGGCCAGTAATTTCAACGATCTCATGTGCGAGGATTATATTCGAACCAATCATCATAAGGTCATTTTTAGTTCATGGTACACATTCAACGATCCTGAAGTTAATGAACGAAACCTTTCAATCCATGAAGGTAACGTGAGCCAATTAAAAGACAAAATTACAAGAGCTCGAGAAGAAGAAGCAAAAAAGAATGGTTTCATTTTAATTGCTCAAATCAGAGCCATGAACAAACAAGGCTTAACGCGTAACGCCATTAGTAACAAATTGAATATTAGCCATAAGAAAGTCAGAGATATAGCTTCCCAAAATAACATCATATTCCATACCGCGTAAGTACTACAGCGTAAGTACTAGTTCGTAAGTACTACAGGTTAACTAGTTCCTAAGTACTACAGGAACTACCCTATTCATAGTACTCATATAAGAAATAAGAAGAAAGAAAGAAAAGAACTCTATGGGCAAAAATTTCGACTATAATAAGAAACGCTGAACTTAAGTTGTAATAAATATTGAGAATGTTATTCTTTGTGCCATAAAACAAACAATATTTCTCGACTTTGTTTTCTAGAGACAAATTACGTATAATTCAACTAAAGCGCAATTAAGATTTTTGAAATTTTCAAAAATACAGCATATTATATATATGAATAACACTTGGAATTAATTTGATGAGCTTAACAGTAAAAAATGCTCCAATAAAAGAGTTAATGTGTGGATTCATTTTTTCATCTATTGATTTTAATCCAATATATCAGGGAGCTTATTGGGCTAAAATAAAAGATGAGTTCCCTACCGTACAAGTCGCGTCCCCAGTAGGCAGCTCGATTTCTTTAAACCTCATTGGCCCATCTCCTGTGAGAACTTTAGCTAAATCAAAAGACAACGTTTCAATTATTCAATATCAAAATAATGCTTTTAGATATAACTGGAGGCATACAAACTCAAAAGATGATTATCCAAGGTTCTCCCAAATCATGCCAACAGCGATACAGCATTTTATGGACTTTAAAGATCATCTTCAAAAAGAATTCAATTTAAATCTAGAGCTCGATTCTTTAGAAATCCTGAAAAACAATGTATTAAATCTGGAAAAATTTCAAGAATCTAAAATTGGAAACTTAGCTGACAATTTAGGGCTGGATGCTTATTCTTTTCATGGGAAAAACACACAAGATGATATTACATTAGAACTTGAAGTACAATATAAAAAAGATGTTAACCTTATTAATAAAGGTATAATAAAAATAGACAAGACAGACAAACCTGAAGATAAGTTTACTAAATTAAATGATTTTATTAACGATAAATTCATGACACTGTTTCCAAAATGGGAGAAAGAGTAATGAGCGCAATCACATTACCCGCATGGTTAAGTAACTTAATCACACAAAAAGACTCTAAAGAAAAGACTGTACCAGATTATACCTCTGATGAAGATATAAATAGAGGACTTATTCAGTATCAATTTAATACTTTCATGGAACACATAGTCTCCACTTTTGGTGACAACTTAGTTAATATCAAATATAATATTCATGATGATCAAGAATTAGAAATATTAATTTTTTACAAATGTGATACTAAGGAAGCTCTAAAACTCAGAAGAAAAACTTATGAAGTATTAGAAAGAAAGTGCTTCGAAAGCATCACTTACATAAACCTCATAAAGTCTGATAACGAGTAGTCTCTCATAATGCTTCCTGTTGACTTACTAGATTACGCAGATGAGATTCTAGCTAAAGATGAAGTATCGCGAGCAGAAATCAGAGCAGCTATCAGTAAATCATATTATGCAGTTTTTCTATTAGTTAGAGATCACTTTAAAATTACTACTAAAGTTGCTGTTCATGATGAAGTTCTTGACAAACTGAAATCTTTAAAAATAAGCCTAAGTAGAGATTTGTATTCTGGGAAGAAAACCAGACAACGTGCCGACTATCAAATAACTGAAAGCGACGATACTTTATTATTTGATGGGTTAGAGGCTCATGTATTTGGAATGCGCAATCTCTTTGATGAAATCGAAGAATTAATCAAAGATAGCTAAATAACTTCTTGACCTTAGAGCCTATCTACTACTTTCAAAACTACAACAACCAGAGCAAACCCTTGCATGAAATGCCACTCATTCTATGCAATGATTTCTTTAGTTTAACTCTCCAAGCACAAATGCAACTATATAAAATCTCTCCTAACCCATACTACAACATACTCAATATGCGATGCCTCAATACCGACTAAATACTGTGGCTATATATAGATAATTTCACCTAAATTTAGAAGCTACGCCTAAAACTAAAGATTAAAAATCTCTGAATAATAATTTCAAGAACAGCGCGCACGTGAAGTATGTAAAATAAATAATTCATAGAGCCCGATAATAAAGGGGGTATTTTGATGACACCCCCAAGTTCAAAACAGGCTTGGTTATCAGCTGAATACTTTTTGAAAGATTACTAGCTTTTACTTAAGTCCAAACTGAGCTTTTGAAATCAACCTATCGTTTTGAAACATCGCGTTTATATTACTGCCACTGGCGTTCATCCAACTATACATGACTGTTTCCACAGACTTCATCACTCCAGGAATGCCATCTATTTTATTCCTAGAAGTTTCTTCGCCTTGCTCACCAAGAATTTGAACTGCCTCTTTATATGACATTCCGTTTTTTAATTTTTGGTATTCTGCAAAAGTGACAAGGTCCTCTCCAATTGAAGGCATACTAAAACCAGCCTTAGGCTTAGTACTTGAAGAACTCTTTAAGCCAAAAGTTCCAATAGCTCCAAAGATAATTAAAAATAGAAGGAAATAAGCAACAGGGCTAGTTTTGTGTTTTAGTGTTGCTCCACAATTGGGACAGGTTACAGCTGTTTTGCTTACTTGGTGTTGACATTCTTTGCAGTTTTTAAGCGCCATGATGAGCCCTCTATTTATATTTTGAGGCTCAACCTAAATATTAGGAAGAGCACGATTCAATTGCTCACTCTGAGTTACGACGCCCATACCAAACAAAGGAACCGTGCCCAAATAGGCACAGCTCACCTTATCTCTCGTTTTGGTATTCAAGGTCGTAATTTGAGTGAAACGAGATTCAGATGATCTGAAATATGTAAAACTATTTAGTTTTTATAAACACTATTCTTATAGCCAAGAAAATAACACTTCTTTTCTAAAATTCTCTTTAACGTCACAATCAATTATAAGCCTTGATTTCTGCACTAATCATTATTAAGCTTTTTTACTTCTCAACTAAGCTAATCATTAACCAGATAATTAAAGAAGCATTTTATACTTAAGCCAACCATATTATTTCGAGAGCAGTACGCGCACGCGTGCGCGTATTGATGGCGATTCCTGTTCTTCTTTTGAACTGTTAGGCCATTACGCGCGCATACGCGAGGTAGTAGCGGAATACTATTTGAGTGCCATACTTAAGTTATGTTTATAGATTTGTTTATAAATTCAGGTAGTGACTGAGCTCGATCGTGCTTGAATAGAAATGAAATGAAGACAATAAAAAAGCACCTACATTTCTGTAAGTGCTTGATTATTAAGTACGCCCGTCAGGATTCGAACCTGAGACCTACGGATTAGAAGTCCGTTGCTCTATCCAGCTGAGCTACGAGCGCATCGGTGCCCAACATTAGTGAAGCTATTTAAAAAATCAAGCGAAGACGAATATGTTTTTATGGTATTTTTCAAAAGATTTTAACCAATGCTTGCTGAGCACTGAAATCTGCTGCGAATATTCCAGATTATTCTTCAAAAAATCATTTCCTAGTTTTTTATTTGCTCTGAACAAATAAAAAGCTAATGTACTGCCATACAGAACACGGGAATATCATGTCAAAAGTACAACTGAATCAACTACCAAGCGATCAAACGATCTTATCGCCGTCCATATTAGCGGCGGATTTTACTGAACTGGGCAAAGAAGTAAATATGGCTGCAGAAGCCGGTGTCGAGCTCCTACACATCGACGTTATGGACGGTCACTTTGTGCCGAACATCTCTATAGGAATACCAGTTGTTAAGTCTCTCAGAGACAAGTCTGACCTTATCTTCGACGTCCATCTTATGATCACCAACCCTATGGACTACCTAGAAGACTTTGCTAAAGCTGGCGCTGACCATATAACTTTTCATGTCGAGAGTCACTCGCCAGTTAAAGAAACTATCGACGCTATAAAAGAACTTGGCTTAACCGTTGGTTTAACTCTCAAGCCAGGGACATCTGCTGAAGAACTCAAACCTTATATAGCTGACATAGACATGGTTTTAGTGATGACTGTTGAACCTGGTTTTGGTGGACAGAAGTTCATGACTGACATGCTTGAGAAAATAAAGCAGATTCGTTCATGGGCAAATGAGTCGAATCCTGGCCTGCATATCGAAGTCGATGGCGGCATCAATAAAGACACCTCAAAACTGACCCTTGAAGCAGGTGCAAATGTGCTTGTCGCAGGCACTGCATTCTTCAAGCACCCAGAAGGTATGAGCAAAGCAGCAGAAGAACTTCGCTGACATAGGCAAATTTGCGGCTTGAATCTCCACCTAATCACATTATTTTAGGGCGATTTTTTCATTGTAACTGCACTTGGTTCTTACAGGAAAGTAAGGGGCGAGCCCCCGCCATGCAGTATTTGTAGACTTTTTTATGATTTTTTAAAATTAGGATGTTTTATGTTTTCAAAGATAAATAGTGAGTTATCTAAACACGCTAAAGGATTCCAAATTGTTCTTGGCTTAATGATCGTCGTTCCATTTGTATTTATGGTACCGGACGCTGACATCTTTGGTCCAGGCTACCAAGACACAACCCCTAAGACAGTTGGGACTATCTCCGGCAAAGACATAAGCTGGGAAGAGTACGAGAAAGAAGTTAAGCTTTTCATCAGTACTCAGAGCATGACTAACTACAACTTTATTGGTCTCCTTAGACAAGGTCCTGAAGTTCTCTATAATGAAGGTCTCAGACCGGCTGTTCTAGACTACATGGCTAGATGGAAAGAAGTCAAAAAACAAATTGATTCTGGCAAACTAGAAGCTGCAGTAAAGCGTAAAGACATAAAAGAACTTGTTGAAGGTAAATTCGCAACAACTCTTCAGATCGCTAAAATGATGACTCGTAACCAATTTCAACTTGATGCGAAACAAACAATTGAACTACTAAGAGTTAACTTCGGTATTGGTGGTGGCTTATTTGATGAAGCGATGGACAGAGTTATCCTTACTGACAGATTCGAAACTCAATTAAAAGAAAAAGTTGAAGTTAAAGAAGAAGACGTTCTCGCAAGAATCAAGAAAGACGAAAAAGTATTCAACGTAAGAACAGCTGAAATAAATGCTGACACCTACAAAAACGAACCTCTTAACGAATACTACGAAAAGAACAAAGACAAGTTCTTCGATAAAGAAGCTGTCAAAGCATCTCTTATAGTATTTGACCCTCAGCAGTATAAAGCGGACATCCTTAAAACTGATCTTACTAAAGAAGTCGAAAAGGCTTTTGCAGATGAAAAGAAAACAAATGACCAAGCTGAGAAAAATGCAGCTCAAATCAAAGAGCGTTTAAAAGACCGTATCGCTCAAAACAAAGCGAAAGAAAAAGCTAAGCAGATGGCGACTCTTATCGAGTCTAACCTTAAAGCGAAAGTTAAGAAAGAGTCTAAAACTGAAGACATCTTAAAAATCTTCACTAGCCTAGCTACAGCAAGTAAGCTAAACATCCAAGAGTCTAGCTACCACAACAATAAGAACGTTGAAACTGGCGATCACCCAATCAACGCTAAAGTGACTGAAGCTATACTTTCTCTTTCTAGTGACAATCCAATCAAGCTTCTCGACGATCAAAGCAAAATCTACCTATTCGTATTTAACAGCAAGGGTTACTACCAACCAATCGAAAAAGTTCGTTCAGATCTTTTAGCAGCTGTCTACAAAGATAAAGCTAGCACTTACTACAACAACAATATCGAAGACTTTAAACTACAGCACAGAGTAACTGCTGGTTACATCACTATCTATGGCGGTCTTTTCCAGTCTGAAGTAACAGTAAGCGCTGAAGAAGCCAAGAAAGTTTACGAATCTGACGCAAGCTACCAAACACCGCAAAGAAAACTTCTTCAGTTCGCATACGAACTAAAAGCTGATGCTAAAGACGAAGACAAAAAAGCGGCTGTTAAAGCAATAGAAGACTTCACAAAAACTAATGCTGGTAAGTCTGAAGTTGAACTTCTTAAACTAGATCTTGGTAAAGACAGCAAAATCAAACTAACTAACCTTTCATGGGTTAAAGAAAATGATCTTCGCACTGGTACTGATAAAGAGATAGTGACTGAAGCCTTCAAAACTAAAGATGGTCAATTCACTAAAGCTTTCGAGAGAGACAAGTTTGTTGCGACAGTATTTGTTGCTGGTAACAGAGCTTTCACTCCTTACGAAGAAGTTCAACAAAGAATCACTGGTTCACTTAGAACTCAACTTCTTAAAGATATAACGACTAAGAAAGCTGATGAACTTCACAGAAAGCTATCTACTCTTAAAGAACCAACGAAAGAAAAAGTTGCGGCAGCTATCTCTGAATTCTCTGAGAAGTACAACATTACTACAAGAAAGGTTGAGGACCTACCTGCAGCTGAAACTCTGAACAATCAGTTCGCTCAGCAAATGGTTGATTCTATCGCTAAAAGAAACGGAATCACCCCAACTTTAGTTCTAGATCTAACGTCTCTTTCAAATGACAGACTTTTCACTCGTGTAAGATCTATGCCAAACCTTTCTAAGGTTATCGGTTACTTAGTAGAAGATAAGCCGGCAGCATATGAGCCTCTCGAGAAAGCTGAAGACACTATCTTCGAAAGACTCAATAACAGTGATGCTCAAAAAATCGCTTCTGAAAAAGTGATCGAAATAAAGAAAGAGCTTGAAGAGTCAGTTAAAAAAGAAGAAGACTTCAAAGCTGCTATGAGCAAGTACGGTTTCAAAGAAGCTAAAGATGTTAAGTTCAAAGAAGCTGATCCAACTATCCTTAAGGTTCTTGAAGAAGATCCTAAAGCTAAAGAGTTTGGCACTAACACAGACCCAAGTGGCAGCGTTACAACAATCGTCTATGTAGCCGACGTGAAAGAAGTTTCTGAAGAGGACATCAATAAAGTTAAAGCTGAAGTTGAAAAAACTGTTCGCACAGAAAAACAAAACGAAGCTCTTACTGAATTCTGGACTGAAGCTCTTAAAACTTACGACGTAAAAGCCGTCACAAGTACTGCTAAGGAATCTTAAGAAAAATGCCCAAGGACGGTCCAGACCTATCACCTCCGACAGTCCTCAGGCTATCTGAGTATCTCCTCATTCTCGAACAGTTTTCGAAAGAGAATAAGGAGATCATCTCTAGTCGTGAACTAGCTGACGCTTATGGCAACAACGCTAGTCAGGTTCGCCAAGACATCTTCCGTCTAGAGAATTCTGGTCGACTTGGTCAGGGTTACTCTACATGGGAACTTGCCGAAGAGATCCGCCGTACACTTGGTTTAAGCGACATCCGCAAAGTTTGTATCGTTGGTATCGGTAACTTAGGTAAAGCCCTTGCTACACACGTTCCATTTTCTGATTATGGTATGAGTCTAGCAGCTGCATTTGATACGAGCCCAAACATCATCGGTAAAAACATCAATGACCTTCAAGTTCAGGACTTCACCGAACTTTCTAAGACTATAAAAGACAAGAACATCGTTATCGGGGCCATATGTGTACCTACAAACGTTGCTCAAAGTGTTTGTGATACATTAGTAGAAAATGGCGTCAGAGGCATCCTAAACTACTCTAGAATACGTTTAAAAGCTCCAAAACACGTCAGCATACAGTACCAACAAGTTATTTGTTCGTTCATGCAGCTTTCTTACAAAGTCAGCAACGACTAGTTCTACTACCCCAGTTTATTTAACACAGCCACAAAAAAACCTCTGACTTATTACATAAATCAGAGGCTTAAGATTTTCTAAAAAAGATTACTTCTTTTTAGGAGCTTTCTTCTTTTCTTCTTTCTTCACTGGCGCCTTCATCTTTGGCGTCATGAAGTGAATGTAAGTGTTTGGCAACTTCGCTTGTAAAGACTTAACTCCAGCTTCTGTAACTTTCGACTGCCATAAGAAAAGCTTTTTCAGACTTTTCAAAGAAGCAAGCTTAGCTATACCAGCGTCTGTAACGGCCGTATTATATAGATTCAAATACTCAAGGTTTGTCAATGAAGCAACAGACTGTAAACCTGCATCTGTAATTCCAGTGTTATCCAAGTGAAGACGAGTCAGTTTCTTTAACTCAGTCACAGGAACTAAAGAAGCATCGTTTATATTCGCCTTTGAAAGATTCAACCAAACGATGTTGCCTTTTAGCTCAACGATACGCTTAGTCATATCTGGATTTGACTTGCTGCCAACTGGTTTAAAGTTAAGCTGCAGTAAAGGTGAATTTTGGGCAAGAGGAAGAACTAAAGCTCCCATTTGCTCAAAGTGAGCTATTGCAGCTTTGCTTGGTGCTGAAGTTCCTTTCGCAAGCTTCTCAAGAAGAGTTTCGCCTTTGGCTTTCTTTGAGTAACCTTCAAAAGAAGCGCCTTGCTTGATCCAATCGGAAATAACTTTCTTCTGAGCATCTGTCAGACGATCGCCTTTGGGCGGCATGTAGTCATCTTCATCATCAGAGATAACTAGCGTATAAAATGTACTGTCTTCTGGGTGGCCAGCTTTCAAAAACTCTTTAACTGACTCAGGTTTAGTGATGTCTAGATCACCTTTAGTTACAACTTTACCACTTTCCTTAACGTGACCGTGACACTTTAGGCAACGCTCTTCGAGAATCGGTAGTAGATCTTTAGTAAAATCAACAGCTCCGTGAAGTGCGCTACTTAGAAGTAGAGAACCTGCTGCCATTCCTTTGATCCATTTAGATGTCATAAAGACTCCTTTAAAATTTTGTTACATAACTCAACACGAGTTATTTTTGCATTTTTTGAATTTCTCACAGACAAAAATAGCAAACCAATTATTTACCAAAAATAAAATCTAAATTCGGGTACTTTACAAGCCCAAATAAGAATTAGATGAGAAGGTCTTTTTTCACATGACCGCCAACATCTGTTAAGCGATAGTCTCTTCCTTGGAAGTAATAGGTCAACTTTTCGTGATTGAAGCCCATCATATGCATCATTGTCGCTTGTAGATCATGTATAAAAACTGGGTTTTGTGCAACATTATAACCCACTTCATCTGTCTCACCATATGAGAAACCTTTTTTAGCGCCACCGCCAGCCATCCACATCGTGAATGCACCTGGGCTATGGTCACGTCCGACATATTTGCCGTACTTACCACCGCGGTTTTCACGGAATGGCGTTCGACCAAATTCTCCGCCCCAAACAACTAGGGTGTCATCGAGCATACCACGAGATTTCAAATCTTTTATAAGTGCCGTCATCGGACGGTCAACTTCACGAGTTTTCTTAGTTAGCTGGTTATGCAGGTCATCGTTCGGATTTGTTCCATGGTTGTCCCAGCCCCAGTCATAGAGCTGCACAAAGCGAACATCTCTTTCAATCAAACGACGAGCAAGAAGGCAGTTGTTTGCAAATGAAGCTTTACCTGGTTCAGCTCCGTACATGTCACGGATATACTCAGGTTCTTTAGATATGTCCATCGCCTCAGGAACTGACATCTGCATGCGGAAAGCCATCTCGTATTGAGAAATACGAGCTAATGTCTCAGGGTCTTTTGCTTCTGCATGTTGAATGCGGTTCATGTCATTTATAGCATCCAAAGTTCGGCGACGTAAATCGCGACTTACACCTTTAGGATTGGCAGAGTACATAACAGGCTCGCCTTGTGAGCGACACTGAACGCCTTGATAGAAAGAAGGTAGGAAACCCGAACCCCAAACAGACTTACCCGCAGAAGGGACTTTGCCGCCTGAGATTAGCGATATGTAGGATGGTAGGTTATTATTCTCTGAACCTAGGCCGTATGTCATCCAAGATCCCATAGATGGTCTACCAAGTCTTGGGAAGCCTGTGTGCATCAACAACTGTGCTGGTGCATGGTTAAACTGGTCAGTGTACATAGACTTGATCAAAGTCACTTCATCAACGATACTTTGAAAGTGAGGCAACTTATCAGATATATAGGTTCCCGACTCACCATACTGACCAAACTTGTGTTGAGGTCCCAACATGTCTGGAATACCTTTTGCAAAAGCTAGTTTTTTACCTTCTAAGTAAGACTCCGGACAAGGTTTGCCATCCATCTTTTCAAGCAGTGGCTTATAGTCAAAAAGCTCAAGTTGGGAAGGAGCTCCCGCCATATGCAAGAAGATAACCTTCTTAGCTGTCCCATGATGGTGCGGTATATTATTCGTCTTTTCTTCAGCCATGAGGCTGTTTAGAGCCATGGAGCCCAGCATGCCACAAGAACTGTGTTTTAGAAAACTACGGCGACTTATATCCTGAACGACTTTTTCGTCTGCTTCCTGAAAAATATTTTTAAATAAACTCATCTTATTTCTCCAAACCTATTTCTTAACCAGGAATTCGTCTAAATTCATCAGAACATTTGCCACTAAAGTCCAAGCGTCTGCCTCTGATTTTCCAAACTCTTGACGAGTCTCGTCATAAAGTTTCTTAAGTGTTAGTAGCTCTGCCTTTTTAGCAGAACGACAAAGTGTTTTTTGAATCGCAAAGTTCAGCTTATCTTCCATGCTGCCCGATGAATTCTTAATAAGAATGCCAAGCTCTTTAGCACACTCCATATAAACTGGGTCATTTAAAGTTACGAGAGCCTGAAGTGGAGTATTGGTTCTCAATCTTCTCGTCTTGCATATCTCGCGACTCGGTGTGTCAAAAGCCTCCATTGAAGGGTAAGGACTGGTTCTTTTCCAAAAAGTGTAGACACCACGACGGTGCTTATCTTCGTCTTTACTTAAAGTCCACTTACGTCCATTATAAACGGTCATCCAAACGCCTTCTGGCTGAAATGGCATAACACTTGGTCCAAACATTTTTTTAGAAAGTATACCGCTGACACTTAACGCTTGATCGCGAATCTGTTCTGAAGATAAACGAAAACGAGGTCCACGAGCTAAGTATGAGTTGAACTGGTCTTTCTTAAGCTTTTCATCTGTCACATTTGACGACTGCTTATAAGTCGCCGAAGTCACCAGCTCCTTAAGAAGACTCTTCATACTCCAATTATGGTCATGCATAAAACGGTAAGCTAAGTCGTCGATCAACTTCGGATGCGTCGGAGTACTGCCTTGCGAACCAAAGTCCTCAAGTGTGTCGACTATGCCAGTTCCAAACAATTGTTCCCAAAAACGGTTAACCGCTATGCGAGGAACAAGCGGGTTATCTGTAGAAGTCATCCACTTCGCCATACCTAAACGGTTGCGCGGCCACTCTTCTTTAAATTCGTTAAATATCTCTGGAGTTCCCGGAGTCACCACTTCGCCTAAGTCTTCCCAACTACCTCGGTTAAACACACGAGTTACACGTTGCTTGTCTTTAGGTAAGTCTTGCATGATTGGTGTAGTTGCCGGCTTAAAGTTAGTGATAGTCTCAGAAAGTTTCGTAAACTCATTGTAGACTTTCGCATGTTTAGATTTTTTAAGGAAGTACCTAACTAAACGCTTCTTTTGGCTGTCTGATATATCAGCTTCTGCTTTATCGCGGAACTCATTTACCATCTTGTCGCTTTCAGCCAAAGCTCCACTGCCTGCTTTCATCTTAAACGACGCAAGTGTATGTAGTTTATGAGGAGACTTAAAGTGTAGTTGGATCGACAACACAGCACCCTTTTTCAGCTTCACTGTATTTTTGAGTCTAAACCAAGCTGTTTGAGAAGTTTCAGTTCCACCGCCGATACCCCAGCCTCTACCTTTCTTACCGATGTTCAAACTATCTTTTGTACTAAAGCCTTTTTGCTCATAAGTCGCTTCCGATTTACCAAAACCGACTGCCTTGCCATCAACTTTTAAACTTAGGCCACTTAAAACAAAATTTCCTGCATGACCACTACCCTTAAACTGTTTCACAGGTAAAGCTTCTAGTTCAATAAAGTCCAATGACTCTAAATCCGTTGTCGCAGTCAATGTATAAATCGCCGTGTCAGCACCTTTAGCAACATTGACAACTCCATTTTCAGTTTGGGTAAATTTATGAGCCTTGTTTGAAGACATATTGTTGAACTTAAGATCGGTCAGCTGAACTTTTACTTCTTGAGTTTTCAGCTTGGTAAATTCATCGCTGAATTGGCTCTCTATTTCCTTAGTAGCAGCCTCCACTTGAGGTTTTAATGCCGCTTGGCGATCTTGCCATTTTTTCATCTTAGCGACTTGGTACATGTCAGGCGTTTTGATGAATGGTGCGTCATCGCTCTTATCGCTATCCGCAGTGTTATTTAGAAAAGCCATAAATTTATAATACTCATCATGCTTGATTGGATCGTAGGGATGCGTGTGACACTGAACACAGCCATAAGATGTCCCCATAAACACTTCCCAAGTTGTATTCACTCGGTCCATCACAGCCGCGACTCTGAACTCTTCATCGTCAGTACCGCCTTCTGTATTCGTCATGGTATTTCGATGAAATGCCGTCAAAACCTTCTGATGCTCGGTAGCCTTTGGCAGTAAATCTCCAGCCAATTGCTCTATTAAAAATTGATCGTATGGAGTGTCCTTGTTAAAGGCCTTTATCACTTCATCTCTAAAACGATAAATAACTCGCTCACCGTCTTTCTCATACCCCTGTGTGTCAGAGTAACGAGCTAAATCGAGCCAGATAGATGCCCATCTCTCGCCGTAGTGCTTGCTAGATAACAGACGATCAACTTGCTTTTCATATGCATCAACAGACTTGTCATTTACGAATGATTGTAGTTCTTCTAGAGTTGGCGGCAAGCCTGTTAAGTCGAGTGAAAGTCGACGTAAAAGTGTACCTTTTGAAGCCTTTCTTGCAGGAGTAAGCTCATGCTCTTTCATCTTAGCATAAGTAAAATAGTCGATACGGTTCTTGGTCCAATCCGTATCTAACTTTGGCAAGCTTTGCTTAACTGGTGCGGTATAAGCCCAGTGCTCTTCCCAAGGTGCACCTTCTTCGATCCAACGCTTGATCAAAGCTACATCTTCTTTAGTCAGTGGATCCTTTTCCATCGGCATAAGCTCAAGGCGATGCATCTTGCCTTTCTTCTTATCAAACACTTCTGGAGGATTTGTGATGACCTTATAGATCATACTTTCTTCAGGTTTCCCCGGAACTATACCTATACCATGATCCGTTTTGCCATAGGCACTTTCTTTGTAAAGAAGACTTAAACCACCAGCTTCTTTTACACCACCATGACAACCTGTACAGTTTCGGTTAAACAAGGGACGAATCTGCTCACTAAAGTTGACCTTCTCAACCCCTATTGCAGACAGGCAGAATAGTAACATACTAACAACAACACTTTTCATCATATAAACATTCACCAAAATTAAACTCTTGTACTCTCACACTAGGCTAAACGCAAGAAAATTGTAATTCTTACACTATTTCAATCATTGAAATTAATAACTCGTCATTATTTTATTTACAATAGTCAACCAGACAAATTTAAGCTTTAGACAAGAAAATGTCTAAATAATACAATTTTATAGATACTCATCCACAAAAATTTCATACCCCTTAAGATAGACAAAACCGTATTTAGAACTCTAGTGTGCGAAAAAATTTTAAGGACAGAAAATGTTTCGTTATCAGAAGACAAAACGCTACTTGGGGCTCATCGCCGATGACTCGAAAAAACTTGGGGCCCAAGAACTAATAGAACTTGGAGCTCAAAATGTTGAGACTGACTACCGTTGTGTTTATTTCGATGCGAACCCTGCCGACCTCTACCGTATTGCCTACTGTAACAGACTCTTTAGTCGTATAGTCGCACCTCTCCATAGATTTGACTGTCACCACGACAACATCCTCTATCAAAGAGCGAAGCAAATGCACTGGGATAAAATCCTGACGACTGAGAAAACATTCGCCATCTATGCAAATGTTGGTAACAGTAACATCCGCCACTCCAAGTTTGCGGCTCAAAGACTTAAAGATGCGATCGTTGACTACTTTAAAGAGAAGCAAGGCATAAGACCTTCAGTTGATACCGAAGATCCAGATATATGGATCAACCTTCATATCAACAAGAATAAAGCTACAATCAACTTTGACGTTGTTGGCCAAGCTGGTCATAGACGTGGTTACCGTGGTTCTTCAGGTGATGCTCCTATGCGTGAAACTCTCGCCGCTGCTCTTGTCCGCGAAAGTGGTTGGGACGGAGACACTCCGTTATATGACTTCATGTGTGGTTCTGGAACTCTAGTTACAGAAGCGATGATGAGCTACTGCAGAATTCCGGCACGCTACAAACAAGAAAAGTTTGGCTTTCAGCACCTTCCTGACTTTAACCCAGACCTTTGGGAAAATGTTAAAAGAGAATCAGATGCTGAGATGCGCCCACTTGAGCCAAATCTCATTTTTGCCTCTGACATGAGTATGGATGCCGTAAACGACACTTTGGATAATACCTCTGAGCTTCCTTTTGGAGACAGAATCGAAGTTAAAAAGAGTCGCTTTCAAGATCTCGAACCGATCAACAATGCAACTATCCTCTCAAACCCTCCATATGGCGTGCGCCTAGAAACTGGCACAAATGACCCAGGTGAGTTTATGAAAGAAATAGGCGACTTCCTGAAACAAAAATGTACAGGAACTACTGCTTGGCTCTATATCGGCAGTACGTCACTTGTTAAACGCGTTGGACTTCGCCCTAGTTGCCGTATCCCGATAAATAACGGTGGTATCGACGGTCGTCTTATTCGCCTAGACATGTACTCAGGAACTCTTAACCCTTAGTATTTTTAACGACGCTCTAAAATTTTTTTACTCATGTACTACATTGATTGTCATACATGAGTAAAAATCGAGGGCCCGTGAAATACTTTAAACTTCTCCTTATCGGCTTTTTTATAGTCAATCAGTTCTGTTCTGCTCAAACTAGCAGCAAAATCATCGTTGCTTACGATGAAATGGTCTCGTTGATGAACAAGCACTATTTTGACGCCACCTACAGTGGAGTGAACTGGCCCGAACTGACCAAAGAAACTCGCCAAAAAATCATCGCTGCTGAAACTCAGGAAGATAAATACGAGCACATTCAGAATCTTCTGAAAAACCTCAAGCACAGTCACCTTGCGTTCAACCCTCCTTTTGCCCAAGAAAAAGAAATAGAGATACCTACTGGCTACCCCAAGAACATGGACTTTCAGTTTGATTCAGTTAATGGCAATTGGGTAGTTACAGCAGTCAATGAAGACTCTCCAGCTGAAGAAGCTGGTCTACGACCTGGTATGGTCATCAAAAAATTGAATAAGTGGCCTACAGCTGAGCTTTATAAAAAGCATGGAGCTATGGCCTATTATTACTTGAGAAATACTCTGCACTTTTATCCAAAATCAAAGATAAAACTAACTATCGATTTTAAAGGTGAAGAGCAAGTTATTTCATATAAACTCAATGCCTTTTCTGGAAAATATGAACAACTTGGTCACATAATGGACCCATCCGAATTTAGAGAAAAAACACTCGATGAAAATATCGGCTACATTCACTTCAGTATTTACTTAGTTAACCCTGTCCGCAAGGCGATAAAAGCGATTAAGAAAATGCGTGACCAAGGTGTCGACGGTATAATCCTAGATTTAAGAAATAATCCAGGTGGTATGGCTATGCTTTCTACCGCTATCGCCAAGGAATTTTGTACTGAGAATTATAGCCTTGGAACTCAAAAAGGCCGCGAAACAACTTTGAAGTTTCCTGTATTCGCTCAACCAAAGCCATTCAAAGGCAAGCTGGTTATACTTTCAAACAAATACTCTGCTTCAACATCTGAAGTTATGGCTGCTGGTATGCAAACGAACAAAAGTACAGTTGTTGTAGGTGAAGTCAGCGCTGGCATGGCTCTTCCATCAGTTCTTGTTTCTTTACCCGATGAAAGTGTATTTCAGTATCCTGTTGCAGACTTTAAAACTGTCGATAACAAAACTCTTGAAGGCATCGGTGTTATCCCAGACGTTGAAGTTTCTCACACTCTCGAAAGTCTCGAGGCTGGTCGTGACTTATATATCGAAACCGCCATAAAAATTATCAAAGAAGGAAAATAGCATGACAAAACTTATCTCAAGTATAGCTATATGTTTCGCTCTACTTTTACCTCTCACGGCTGAACAAAAAAAGGCCAAGATGACTCCAGAGGCTGTAGAGCTCATGGCTAAGATAGGCAAAGCTAGTGGCGTCGGTGAAAATGTCAAAAAAATAAAGACCATGACACAAAAAGCTACCATGACTGTTCTAGGTATGAACATCACCGGGAAAATCGCTATCATGGCTAAGGGCGATAAGATGCACATTGAAACCAAGATGGCGAGCATGGTCGAAACACAGATTCTCGATGGTGAAGAAGGCTGGGCTGAGAGTATGACGACTGGTATACGAAAACTTAGTACAGCAGAACTACTCACTCTTCAGGGCGACTCACTCAAGTACATGTTCAATCAAGAAGACTTCTTTGACGAGATTCAACTAGCAGGTAAAGAACAATTCAACGGTGAAGAGTGTTATAAATTCATCTATATCAAAGAAGGTTTAAAACCGACACAAAACTTTTTTAGTGTCAAAACTCTTCTTCCTGTCGGAGAAAAGCAAGTTATAGCCTCACCAATGGGAGAGATGCCAACAACAGTCACCATCAAAAAACTTGTTAAACACGAACTTGGCTTTCTTTATCCAAGTCAAATCGAGCAGAGTATGGGAGCTATGAAAATGAAGCTTTCGATCGATTCCTTTTCAATCAATGATAATATCGACGACGCAATCTTCGAAAAGCCACAAGACTAAGCCTATTTCCCTCATTTTAGCTTTGATGAGCCCAAGGCTTGTCAAAGCTTTTTTTGTTTATTGACTTACCCCTTTTTAGCATTATTTGTTAGTACCAATTTTTAGCAAGTTAACAGGCACTAAACAGGACATAACGTGAGCGTCGAGAAGCAAAGGACCATTAAAAAAACCGTCTCCTACCAGGGCATCGCCCTTCATACAGGATTTCGCGCCAAACTTACTCTAAGGCCTGCCGACGAAAATCACGGCATAGTCTTCCGCAGAATTGACCTTCCTGGAAAGCCTACTGTTAGAGCTTGTGGAAATAAGGTCACCGAAGTTATGCGCGGTACAACGATTGAAGATGGTGACGCTGTCGTCAATACTGTAGAACACGTACTCGCAGCTCTAGTCAGCCAAGGCGTTGACAATGTTATGATTGACATGGACAGACCTGAACCGCCTATCGCAGACGGTAGCTCACTCCCATTTATCGAACTTATCGAAGAAGCTGGCACTGTTGAGCAAGAAGCTGAACGTGAGTACTTCGTCGTCGACAAACCTTACTACCTCGAAATGGACCATGCGATAATCAACGTTGTTCCAGACGACAAGTTTCGTATATCTTGCACAGTGAAGTATGACCAGTCGCAACTCGACACCCAATTTTTAAGTATGGAAGTCACTGCAGACTCCTTCAAAAAAGACCTTTCCGAAGCTAGAACTTTTTGTATGTACTTCGAGCTGGAGTATCTCATGAAAGCTGGCCTCGCTCGTGGCGGCAGTTTGGACAATGCCAACGTCATCCATGGTAGCACTATTCTTAGTAAAGATGGCCTACGCTACCCAGATGAAATAGTCAGACACAAGATGCTCGATATAGTCGGTGACTTTTGTCTTCTAGGGAAACCAATGAAAGGGCACATCATCGCGGTTAAACCTGGCCACCCTTCAAACGTCACGATGGTACAAAAACTATTAAAAGATCAAAAAGAGGCATAAACATATGAGTCAAATACTTAGCATTGCTGAAATTCAGGAACTACTTCCACAACGTTACCCTTTTCTTATGCTCGACAGAGTTCAACTTGGCGAAACTAGCCAAGAGTTAGCGGCGATAAAGAACGTCACAACAAATGAGTGTCAATTCATGGGTCACTTCCCAGGCAATCCAATCATGCCAGGTGTTCTTCAAGTAGAAGCTATGTTACAGGCTGGTACTGTTGCCCTCAAAAAAACTCAAAGTAGCGACAGCACTTTTGTTATCAAAAAAGTAGCTAAAGTCCGCTTCAAAAACCCTATCATACCTGGCGACCAAGTCGTTATCGATTGTAAGATCGACAACGTTACTGAAGAAGGTTGTGACGTTAAAGCAACTTGTAAGGTTAAAGGTAAACTTAACAGTCAGGCTAGCTTCTCTATCGCTGCTCTGAATCCAGAAGATCTCGTTCCGAAGAGCTTCACTACATCATTTGAAAATGACGTTGTGAACCCAGAGTCTGAAACTATTTTCAATGTAAATGACATAGCGTCTTACATACCGCACCGTTTTCCTTTCCAGTTCATCGACAACGTTATCTTCCAAGAAGACGACCGTATCATTGGTCAAAAACTTGTTAGTGTAAATGAGCCATTTGCTCAGGAAGGTTTACCAAATGCTCAGTTCATGCCGAACTCTATGATGTTAGAGATATCTGCTCAGCTTGGTTGTGTAAAACTTTTAGCTGAAGAACAGCACAAAGGCAAGATCGGATTCTTCCTTTCAATCGAGAATACAGAGATCCATCGTCCAGCAATTCCTGGAGATCTTTTAACTTTCGATGTGAGTTTCATCTATTTTAAAGGATCTATGGGTAAGGCACACTCAATAATATCTTGTGGCGACGAAACTGTCGGCACTATGGATATAGCCTTTGCACTAGTTGAACCTGGAGTTTAAAAAACATGGCAACATATATCGATAAATTGGCCGTCGTCAAAGAAGGCGCCAGCATCGGTGAAGACTGTTATATCGGTCCTTTTTGTACAATAAGCGAAACTGCTGTGATCGGCGATAGAACAACTCTTCAATCACACGTAGTTGTCGACGGCAACACAACTATCGGCTCTGACTGTAAAGTCTTTCCATTTGCGAGTATTGGTACTCAGTCACAAGACCTAAAATGGGTTGAAGGCAACCAATGCTTTACCACTGTGGGAAATAACACCATCATTCGTGAGTACGTAACAATTCATGCTGGAACGGATGACGGAACATACACTAAAGTTGGTAACAACTGTGCCCTACTTGCTCTAAGTCACGTAGGCCACAACTGTGAAGTTGGCAACGACGTCGTTCTTAGTCACAACGCCACGCTCGGCGGACACGTCTTAGTTGGCGATCATGCCAACATCGGTGGTCTCAGTGCTGTTCACCAGTTCGTCCATATTGGCAGAAATGCTATGGTCGCTGGTATGGCTCGCGTCATACAGGACATACTGCCATTTACTATCGCTGAAGGTGCTCCTGCAAGCATGCGTATCGTCAATAAAGTCGGAATGGAACGTTGTAGTTACTCTAAAGAAGAAACAAGTGTAGCAAGTAGCTGCTACAAGATTCTATTTATGAGAAACCTTAAGCTTGAAGAAGCTTTAGAAGAAATAAATAACAAGTACCCTGACAGCGGAGTTGCTAAAGAAGTCGTTACATTTGCGACCGAAGCAACTCGTGGTTTAGCTAGAAAATAATCAATTCTTTTTAAACGCTGAGTTTCCTCAGCGTTTAAAAGGTTCTCTACTTCTTAGTCATTGGCTTTTTATCGCCGTAAGTTGCTTCTCTTTCTTTAGCCTTTTTCTCCCACTCAGGAACAAGAGTTTCTAAGAACTCTTTCTTAGCCTTTTTCATCGCCTCTATATCCATACCAAGGTACTTTTGAGCTTTCTCTTTTGTCGAAACATCTGGATAATCAACTTCTTTTATGCCTTTTGAAACAAGTACTCCAGTCAACAAACGACGAGCTTCGCTGCCTTTCTCAATCGACGTACCAAGTATTCTTAAAACTTCTTGAGGTGCGTGAAATGCGGCACCGTGTGATGCTGTAGCATAGTCCCAACGCCATTGAGCATGACGTATATAGTCAAGAACTGGAGCCATCTCTGCTTCTGTCGCACCTGCATCCCAAGCTGCTTTAGCTTCAAGGTGAGCTTTAACAAGTATTTTTTCTGCAGACATTTTCAATTGATACACTTTGTCCTGATTACTCGCAACGCTACGAATCAATTCCGCTTCTGACTGACGGTGACAATTTTGACAAGATCTATTTATTTTTGCCAGTGGACTGTTGATTTGGTGATCGGTAAATTTAACTCCACCTTTACTAACATAAGGCATGTGGCAATCAGCACATGAAACACCACGTTGAGCATGTATGCCCTCTTTCCAAAGTTCATAACCCGGATGCTGAGCTTTGATCATCTTAGCTTTACTTAGCGGGTGTACCCAGTCAGCAAACTCGACTTCATCAAAGTACTCTTCCATGTTTTCAGCTTTAGTTCCTTTCGACCAAGGAAAGACTAAGTATTGATCCTTAAAGTAGTACTCAACATGACACTGAGCACAAACCAATGTTCTCTTGTCTTGGTGCGTAGCCTTGGAAAGATCTAGCCCCATAGACTCAAAACCTTCAAGTAAAGCCGGACGACTAATTCTCAAAGCCATGGTATCGCCATCGTGACAGTCATTACAACCAATAGGGTTTATAACCTCATGCCCTTTCTCGGCCCACTTCCCTTGGTAAAACTCAGTGATGCCTTTCTCGTTCATATAACGCGAAACGTCTGTGCTTTTACAAGCCCAACATGTTGCTGGCATAGGTCCATCTTTTTCGCTTTTCGGAGCACCTGTTCGCAGAGTCTCACGTATATCTTTTATCGCATAACTATGACCCCGTGGAGCATTGTAGTCTTTCGAAAAGCCATAACCTGCCCAAAGAATAACCAAGTTTGGATTCTTCTCCAACATATCATCTCGAGAACTAATATTGTGCTTACTCTTAAAAGAAGTCTCAGCAGTCTTCATAAAAGTATCGTATTGATTTGGATACTGTTTGCCCCACTTTTCATTTCGTGGTTCAAATTGATCCATTTTTTCCTTTGGCATATAAATCATGCGCGACTCAACACGGCGCTCCATGATTGAACTGGCAAGTAAGCCAAGTATAAAAACGATCACAGCTACAGCTGGGAAAATAAACCAACTGACTTTGCCTTTCTTTTCTTCGGTAGACATTTCGTTACCCTACTTCTTTTCTTCATTAAGTTTTTTAGTGATCCATTCAGGAATGATACTTTCATTCACTGGGATGATTGCATTCGGCGTTGCCGATAAACTTCTTACAGCTCCATGGGGTGTTTCACGGTGACAGTCCCAACAGTACTTGCCATAACCATGACTCGTTGGAGTTGAGGTAAGAGTTTTATCTTCTAAGCTCTGAACAAGGTTTTCATGGCAGCGTATACAATTATTTTGAACTACATCTATCGCACCTTCACTGAGTTTTATACTCTGTGGTTCGGTCCGCATGGTGAAAATAGTAGAGTGACGCAAGCCATCTTGAGCTTTGAAATAGTATGTGTTAACGATGTTGTCGTGCGGAACATGACAAGAGTTACAGTTAGTCACTTCTTTATGAGCACTGTGCTGCCAAGTGGCGTAGTGTGGTCCCATGACGTGACAGTTCATACAAGTCTTTGAATCATCTGACAAGTAAGAAGTCGCGTTTGAAATATAAATCATATCGAGCACCACTCCAACAAGGATAGATACTGCAATAAGAAGTGAGGTTTTGAGTCTCACAACTGCCCTCATAATTATTTTTTTGTAAATACCAATGCGAGTATAAGTGCCATATAAATATATGACACTTACAACTTATTAAAAATGTATTAATTCTTTGAGGCTAAGCGCCTAAAGGTTTGTGTAAGACTCAGTAACTGTCTTTATCAACTCTTCATGAACTTTAGGTAAAGCTGCCACCATCATGCGGTCATTGAACATGTCGTAAGGTTTACCAAGCTCATTTGTCACCGTGCAACCATTTTCTTCCATGAACAACATCCCTGCTGCTATGTCGTAAGGCTGTAAATCAGTTTCCCAAAAACCTTGATACCAACCACAAGCTACATGGCAAACATCTAGAGCTGCACTTCCTGTACGGCGCATACCACGACCAGAAGTAAGGACTTTACCGGCACATTCAAAAAAGTTGTCAAAAACATCCGGCGATCTGTAAGGGAATCCAGTTACAAAAAGAGCTTGAGAGGAATCTAAGGTTTGTGAAACTTCTTTCACTTTTTCACCTTTATAAAAAAGACCATCACCCTTTACACAAGTCCATAAGTCCCCATTTGTAGGCTTATAAACAACACCCAAAATAGGCTGACCTTCTTTAACTAAAGCAACAGAAACTGAATAATGGTCTATTCCACTGAGATAGTTCGTTGTGCCATCAAGAGGATCCACAACCCAAGTAAAATCTATAGAGCCACTCTGACCACTTTCTTCGCCATAAAAACCAGCTCCTTCAGCAAGAGGCATAAGTGCTTTCTCTAAAATCTTCTCAGACTCTACATCTACAAAAGAAACCATTTCGCGAACATCTTTTTGGTCCCCATAACCTGCAGGCATAGTTCTAAAATGTTGAAGCTGAAACTTTCCGACTTCTTTTACGGCATCGATACACACAGGCATTACACTAGATAAATCTAAACTCATCAAAAAAAATTCCGAAATATTTTCATTTTCATTAAGGTCACACAAATACCGGACTATAGTAGCCGAGAACTCTAAAAAAGCAGGCCGGACTACAGGTTGAGACAGAAAATTAAAAAGAAAAAAGACCAAGCTTCTATCTACTTTGAAGCATTGAAAGGTGTACCGAGAACTACGCCTATTTGTGAACACTACAAAAACTGTGGCGGTTGTGACCTTCAAGACTTTACATATGAAGACCAAGTGAAAACAAAACTTGCTGTATTTAAAGAGATGGCGACAACATCCTTTGTAAAACGTGCTTTTAAAGATGTCGAAATAACTTCACTCGCTAGCCCGCGACAATCTCGTTATCGCCAAAAAATGGATTTCGTCTGTGCTTTCAACAAATCTGGACTTCGCGGTAAATCGTTTGATGACGTCGTCGAACTAGATGACTGTCACTTAGTCGAAAATGAATCGTTTTCTATTTATAAAGAAGCCCTCGAAGAAGCCCGTAAAGCAGAACTAGAGTTCTACAATTTTGTTTCCCATAAAGGCTACTTGCGCTATATAACTATTCGACGAACAAGAACTGGTCAGCAACTTCTCTCTTTTTTAACTTCAAATATCGAACATGAAGATAAAATAGAAAGTATCGCTAAAAAGTTTTTAGATGCTGGAAAGATCGATAGTTTTGTTTGGCAAATGACTGGCGGCAAGTCCGACTCCTCATTTGGCTCTCCTTATAAGATCTGGGGTAAAGACCTTCTTGAAGAAAAGATGCTTGAGTATCGCTTTAAGCTAACGACAAATACCTTCTTCCAAGCAAACCAAGAAGTTGCCGAAAATGCTTATAATCAAATCCGCGAACATGCGAAAAAGTTCAAGCCTGAAACAATTCTCGATCTCTACTCAGGTACATGCACCATCGGTATTTCACTTAGTGGAGTTGCAAATAAAATCATTGCCGTAGAAAACTTTCTACCAAATCGCGATATGGCCTTCAAAAACTTTGAATTGAACAATGTCAAAAATATCGAGTACATCGATAGAGATGTTGCCGAATTCATGGACGATTGTTCTGTCGACCCCGATTTCGCCGTGTGCAATCCACCAAGAGCTGGTGTCGATGAAAGACCTCTTAGAGCACTTATGAAGCTCAAGCCAAAAGGTATCTCTTACTTATCGTGTAACCCAAAAACACTCTTAGATGACTTAGCAATCATGACTCGAGACTACACAATCGAAAGTGCTACAGTTCTAGATATGTTTCCACACACTAAACACTTTGAAACTCTTGTTCAACTAAGAAGAAAAGATGTCTAGTAGAACGCTCTGTAACTTCAAAACTGCCCGAAAAACCATAACTCTTGGTAAAGAAACTTTGATCATGGCTGTGCTTAACTGCACGCCTGACTCATTTTCAGATGGCGGTTCACATGAAGATACAACTGCGATGGTAAACCACGCTCTCGAAATGATTGATCAAGGAGCTGGCCTTATCGATATAGGCGGAGAATCAACGCGTCCAGGAGCTAAGGCAGTTTCTGAAGAAGAAGAGCTCTCGAGAGTTATTCCCGTTATAGAAGCTCTTCGAAAGAAATCTGATATTCTCATCAGTATCGACACCACAAAGTCAAATGTCGCCCGGCAAGCTATAGAAGCCGGTGCTGATATAATCAACGATATATCAGCTTTTAAGATTGACCCTAAAATGAAAGATGTTGCGTTAGAAACAGGCGCTGGTTGTATGCTCATGCACATGCGAGGAACGCCTCAAACTATGCAACAGTTTCTAGAGTATGATGATCTTATCGAAGACATACTCACTTACTTTAAAGAGACAATAAAAGAGCTTACTGATTTTGGTATTGATGAAAAATGCCTCATGATTGATCCCGGTATAGGCTTCAGTAAAAATGTTGACCAAAACCTCCAAATCATCAAAGAACTAAATCTCTTTTCTGAGCTCAATCTCCCTATCCTTTTAGGAACTTCACGCAAGTCCTTCATCGGCCATGTTCTCAATAAAACCAATCCACAAGATCGTGTTTGGGGAACGGCTGCATCTATTGCCATCGGTATCTCAAATGGAGCTCATGCAGTTCGCGTTCACGATATTACAGAAATGACTGATGTTGCTAAGCTTTGCGATGTATTGATTTAACCCACCTTTGCAAAAACCTCACTTTCTTCAAAAAAAGCTTGACATAGATTACCATAAAAAGTGAGACATTTAGTTGATTTTTACTTCGGTTAGCCCGTACAGTGTATCAACAGATTAAACGTGGGTGTAACAGTGAAAATTGATGATCAACTGAGATTTATCTATTTTGAGTATCTTCAAAGGTATGGTAAGCCAAGTGGCTACTTTACCTATAAGCCAGAAAGCGACACTGAAGTACTACCTCGAGAAATCCTAGTACTATACTGGCAAGACTTTGAAGACACAGTCACACACTTTGCTACGCTAGGCATGAGCACTCAAAAAATGGAAAATGGCGAAGCTGCTGAACTCCGTTTAACACTTCGTGGAACTTTCGAAGGCGATGACATACTAGCTCTAAGTCGTTTTCTCGCTAACTTCACCATGTACCCTTTCCTACATGATTTCGCCGTAGATTGGTGGAACATCATCGTCGATGTCGGACAGATCCCGGTTTATCCAGACTCAAACGCACTTTTTGTTCACCCTGAACCAAGTGACTTTAATACAGATCATATAAGTATGGGCGATCAAACGATCAAGCTCTTCAATATCGTCCCATTAACTTCACAAGAATCGAACATCGTCCAAACTGAAGGCGTCGTTCATCTACTAGACTATCTCGAAGAAAATGAGATAGATATGCTCCAAGTTCGTTAATTCCCAAGAGTGTCATATCTCAACTAGTTAGATCGTAGCTACTCATACTGTTCAACGTATATAAACAATGGTACAAAATGCTAATTCTTAGATCTCTCATTATACTCATGTCACTCTTCATGAGCTCACTTTCTGCAGACTCTCCTTATATACCGGAAGAAGGTTCTAGTGAACTTATTTCTAGAAAAAACAAGATTAAGATTCCTTACGACAAAACTTTGCCGAATGTTCTAATAATCGGTGACTCAATATCAATCGGCTATACCCCATACGTTCAAAGAAACCTTAAAGGCAAAGCCAACGTCATTCATGCCCCTGGTAACAATCAAGGAACTAGTCTAGGTGTTCAAAAACTTTCAGCTTGGCTTGGAACTAAAAAGTGGGATGTCATTCACTTTAACTGGGGATTACACGATCTAAAGCATGTTACAAAAGCCGGTCTTGGCGGTAAAAACTCGAACAGTATGAGTGACCGACAACAGGCTGACTTGGAAACATATACTGCAAATATGGTCAAACTTGTGGCACAACTCAAAGCAACTGGCAGCAAACTTATTTTTGCTACGACAACGCCATACCCTGCAGAAGTTTCACCCGCAAGAGCTCCAGAAAATGCCGCAAAATATAATGATGCTGCACTTAAAATAATGACCAAAAACAACATTCCTGTAAATGATCTCTATTCTGCAATATTGCCGAAATTAAAGAATCTACAGAAACCAAAAAATGTTCACTTCAAAGGCGAAGGTTCACTATTTTTAGGCAAAAAAGTAACTATTCAAATACTAAAACAGCTTAAGTAGATTCAGAGTCCATTTATAGATTCGAAAAAATAGAAGAATTTTTGGACAGGATCAACAAGATTTACAGTTTTTTGAAAGAGAGTTAAGTAGGTATTTAATACGAGTTCTTTTAAGACCATTTAGTATTCGTCCCCTATCTCTTGGATCATGTAAACCCTGTCTAAAATTCGTTTTTAAGACTAAGTCAAACTATCCACACTAAATACACCAGCGGTGTTTCTAAACCACTTCGATTGGAGAGGAACAGCATATATGATTATTACTATTGGTGGCAAAAAAGGGTTTCTAAACCACTTCGGTTCGAGAGAGACTGTTGATGTGGGCAGCAATTGTAACGACCTTGTATGTTTCTAAACCACTTCGGTTCGAGGGAGACAGATTTATTTAATTTTTGTCTCCGGCTTATTTCCGTGTTTCTAAACCACTTCGGTTCGAGGGAGACCTCGACTTGGGATGTTATCGCCGCTCCGAAGATAAAGTTTCTAAACCACTTCGGGTCGAGGGAGACTGTTGATGTAGGCAGCAATTGTAACGACCTTGTATGTTTCTAAACCACTTCGGTTCGAGGGAGACACCGCAGGCTTTTACGGTTTCTGTGAGCAATTAGAGTTTCTAAACCACTTCGGGTCGAGGGAGACTACGCGAGTCTTTCGGCGATTATAATCCAGAGGTGTTTCTAAACCACTTCGGGTCGAGGGAGACCTTTTTGAGATTCATAATCTGTTGTAACTGTTCCTTCGTTTCTAAACCACTTCGGGTCGAGGGAGACACAATGATGTAAAACTTAATTCTCTCTGATGGCGCTGTTTCTAAACCACTTCGGGTCGAGGGAGACGCTTCAATCGAAGTCCAAAGCGATGCTTTCACATAGTTTCTAAACCACTTCGGGTCGAGGGAGACTGATGATTTCGCTATCATTCAAGATCAGCGCAGAAGGTTTCTAAACCACTTCGGGTCGAGGGAGACACTGCTACATATGTCATTGTATTGTCTTTTTCTGCGTTTCTAAACCACTTCGGGTCGAGGGAGACTGCTCCGGCTTGATCAAAAATGTCGTCCATTGCTGCGTTTCTAAACCACTTCGGGTCGAGGGAGACTTTTTCGCCTTCTCGCGAAAGTATCCAGGAACATCGTTTCTAAACCACTTCGGGTCGAGGGAGACCAGTAATTGGAGCTATGGGCCAAAAAGCTATGAACTGTTTCTAAACCACTTCGGTTGGAGGGAGACCTAATATAGATACATTGAAATCGCCACCACTTCTACTGTTTCTAAACCACTTCGGTTGGAGGGAGACGGCGAATATTTCTATTACATCGCCGTCCGCACCTGCGTTTCTAAACCACTTCGGTTGGAGGGAGACGCCTGTCGCTTGAGTTCCATTAAAATCCGAAACTGTGTTTCTAAACCACTTCGGTTGGAGGGAGACTTGCGTGAGGTTCTTGTATTGTATTCGGTTGGTTGCTGTTTCTAAACCACTTCGGTTGGAGGGAGACCGTCTTGATTATGATGGAGATACTACAGGAGATATGTTTCTAAACCACTTCGGTTGGAGGGAGACCCAATTTCTGGCGATTGTTTCAGCTAACCTAATTGAGTTTCTAAACCACTTCGGTTGGAGGGAGACTTTGATGATTAAACGCGACAGGTATAAGAAGGCATGTTTCTAAACCACTTCGGTTCGAGGGAGACGCCGCCGTTTTGCTCGATAAAAGCCCGTTTTTTCCGTTTCTAAACCACTTCGGTTCGAGGGAGACTTAAGCTCCTCTTTGTTCTGAGTATTATAGAATTGTGTTTCTAAACCACTTCGGTTCGAGGGAGACACGGTCTTGAGGATGATTACGGAACTGACTTATTTCGTTTCTAAACCACTTCGGTTGGAGGGAGACGCATAGAAATGGAGACATAGCAAGCTGGGATGAGTTGTTTCTAAACCACTTCGGTTCGAGGGAGACAAAGAAGAACAAGTTAAATCAGTTGAAAGCCACCTTGTTTCTAAACCACTTCGGTTGGAGGGAGACAGATAATTTAATTATCCATGATCTGACTGATAATTTGTTTCTAAACCACTTCGGTTGGAGGGAGACAAAAACGCAATTCCTCCGCGCTCATTCACAAAAGATGTTTCTAAACCACTTCGGTTGGAGGGAGACAATATGAAATATGTTTTTAACTCTATCTTCAGTAATTGTTTCTAAACCACTTCGGTTCGAGGGAGACGTACTTCTGAAGGTGCCCAAGCTCTTCAATATCGTGTTTCTAAACCACTTCGGTTCGAGGGAGACACTATTTATGATGCGCTTTTCGCATCTTCTGTTAATCGGTTTCTAAACCACTTCGGTTCGAGGGAGACTCTTCAACAAATTATCACAATATCCAAAACAGTGTTTCTAAACCACTTCGGTTCGAGGGAGACAGCTGTCTGGAGTCCTCATTGCTTTACAAATCCAGAGTTTCTAAACCACTTCGGTTCGAGGGAGACACCATTACTGACACATCCCATGACGTAGAATTCGTGCGTTTCTAAACCACTTCGGTTGGAGGGAGACTGTGATGATTAAACGCGACAGGTATAAGAAGGTATGTTTCTAAACCACTTCGGTTGGAGGGAGACCTTTGCTCCTTAAGCTGTTTCAGTCTCTAGTATCAGTTTCTAAACCACTTCGGTTGGAGGGAGACTTCCCCTGATAAGATTAACGCCATATACTTAAATGTGTTTCTAAACCACTTCGGTTGGAGGGAGACTTTCTGCATTTTATTTCTGCTTTACCTACTTCTCGGTTGTTTCTAAACCACTTCGGTTGGAGGGAGACCGATAAATTCCATCTTTCCATTCTCGTTGCATATTTGTTTCTAAACCACTTCGGTTGGAGGGAGACCATTCACAAGACTATGCTTGAGTGTATGAAAGCTAAGTTTCTAAACCACTTCGGTTGGAGGGAGACAGCCGATAAGGAATTTTTAGAAATGCTCAAAGAAAAGTTTCTAAACCACTTCGGTTGGAGGGAGACTTCAAATGCCGTCAGAAAGTTAAGCAGTCCACACTTGGTTTCTAAACCACTTCGGTTGGAGGGAGACCCGTTAATTATACAAGAAAAGTAATAGAGTGCCAGCACAAAAAAGTATTTTTAATTGTCAAAAATCTATATTTTAGCCGATTCCTATCTGTCGACCTGAGGTGATGCATTTCACTTACCCAAAGTGACTTATAAAATATTTGAAGTATTTCCCTGAGCTTCGCCTAATTCTTCTCGATTCATCAGCTTTTCATTTTCCATAGAATAAAGAACTATATGGCTTTTATCGGCTCTTTTCTCTTCTAAGATATCTTTAATTTTTACGTACTGAGCTCGAGTCACACTTCCTTCAAAAACTGAATTCTGATTCCAGTTTAGGTATTTCTTTAAGTACTTATGTAAAGCCACACAATTTGAAGCCTCTGTATCGTATACAATCAAAACAAACATCAGTAAGCAATCCTGTAAGGTTTAAATTCTTGATCTTCTAAAAGAAACTTTATGAGCTTATAACAATCCAATCTTAATAACCTCCGTTGAGAAACTGATCTATTTAGGGCCGGATACTTTACAGTTCGGCGCAATACTTCGTCCCAAGCGCCAAGTACTTTCTTGCGAGCTTCATCTGTCATCAATAAGCCATTTGTATGCTTTCGAAAATCCTTAGCGGTAATTTCATTATTATTCAATAAATTAAAAATTAAGCGGTCAACAAGCAAGGGTTTGAAAGGCTCCACTAAATCAAGCGCCAAAGAAAAGCGCCGAGTTTGCGGAGTGTGTAAGTAACTGATCCCAGGATAAAGTGCCGTCCTATACATTTCACTTACACAAGTTGTATACAAAAGACTATTTATAAAAGAAATAAGCGCATTTATAGGGTTTTCAGCAGGTCTATATTTTCTCTTAAAGTTCTTGGCTTCTTTGCCGAGCCAAACCTCCCAGCAGCTGTAGTAAACTCGTCTGACATTCCCCTCCAAACCCATAAGTTCTTCTGGGGTATTGAATGAAAAAAGCGATTGCTGGTAAGCTTTAACTTTTTGAATTGATTCCTCTAAGCCTTCGTGCTTGCGAGCATAGTACTGCATGATTGATAAAATATTATGAAAAGTAGTATCTAAAAGAGCTCGACAAAAAGCCAGTCTTTTTTCTGGGTCCTTATAAGCTTCAGCCTGTTTAATAACCAAGTCTCCACTTAGTTGCTCAGCATGTGGAAGAAGTGTATTGCAATGATTGCCATAATAATTAAAGAAATGGACCGGGACTTTTTTCTGGCCAAGAAAATTAATTAATTTTGAATTTATGGTCATTTCGCTGAAGATGTAAATAGCGTCAATCGTTTCAATCGGCAAAGCGTGTTTCTTGTCTGGATTGAAGTACTCAAGCTCTTCGGACTCTTCTTCGGCTAATAAAGACTCCTCAGGAATATTCATCATTTCAAATGACAAAGTGTTATCTTTTCTACGAAGCCTTCCAGCTTTGGTCAAGTATAAGTTCATGCGTAGCAAAGCTCCTGATAAGCACAAGATTTACAATAAGGATATTTATGAATGCTGGGTGGTTTGTCCTGATCCAGTATTTGCCTTGTTTCAGCAAGATCCTTTTCCGCAGCTTTATTGGCTTCATCATCCCACATTACTGATTTAGTTTGGCGCATTTTAGGGTAATGAATTTTACACTCATCTACCCGGATGCCATTATTGTTCAGCCACCACATGTAGTAGCGAACTTGGGCTACATCGCCCTTCCCTGGCGTCTTCCCCTTTTTTGTTTCATGAATGACCCCATGCTTAAATGCAGCCCAGTCAATGACACCAATTTCCCCAATAGGAATATCCTTTTCTTCACGCTTAAATGTCGCTTCTTGAATGTGCATACCTATCTGAACATTTTGAAATTCGAGTTCAAGCCGTAAACCATGTCTGTAGAGCCATAACTTCCTCTTACAAACATATAAATATTCAATTTCTTTACCCGTTATATGCATTTGTTTGATGCGCCCTTTAAAAAATAGATGTTTCCATTTTCAAACACCTTAAATTATCTTGTATGTCTATATACCCTGCTTCTTCTAAACCTAACTCAGTAATAACATCTTTACTAAATACTGTAATTTTATGACCCACCACAAATTTATTTAATTCTCTTTTATCCTCTAACAAAGCCCTGTTTAATCGCAATTTATCAACTAATTGGCTCAAAGTTTCAAACTCGTTTTGATCTTTTAGGATAAGTAGTTCCGTTCCCTGATTTTCGCCAAATAGCTCAGCTAAATGCTGTGCTTCTATGTAATTAACTCCAAGATCACCCCTCACTGAAGCAAAACTAAAAAAGTCCCCGAGTAAGCGAGAGCCATCTACATTAGCAAATATTTTTTGTTGAATAGTTCTTAATTTTTCTATGAGTTGAGAATCTGTAAAGACTTCGCTATCATCCCAATTATTGAAAAATGAAATTTCCTTTTTCCAAAACTTTGAAGTCTTCCCAGAAATGTCATTAAAGGAACTGTTTTTTAACCGGCTATCATACTTTTTCTGTACATCGCATAATACTTTAAAAGAAGTTTCATCATCTGTAACTAAAGAAAAAACATCTACCTCACAAGCCTCTCCATTTGAACGACCTTCACGGCCAACTCTTCCGCCTCTTTGAATAGTTGCCGCTATGCCCTGATAATCAACAAAGGCATGATCAAAATCCAAATCCACTCCTACTTCTACCATTTGAGTCGTAATAAGAGTAATTGGTCGCTTTTTCATAGCGATTTTGCATTTCAAAATTATTTCACGACGCAAAAAAGGAGGTACAAGACCATCTAAAAAAACTACTAACCTAGAATCTTCGTCTTTAGATAAATTATCTAGCATTTTCCATGGATTATAAGCCCCTATTAAGTTTTTCAAAAGAGGCCATGACCCTTTTGAAATAAGGTTAACTACCACCATTAGATTTTTTTCTGAACTGACATGAAAACTTTCAATTCTGTCTGTCAGTTTCTCTATATCCCACAAGCCTACAGATTTATAAATTCTACGGTTATCAATAGTCGGATTTGTATAAAGAGGCTCTGTAAACTCAGATTTAATGGACTGGGCTTCTTCCAAACCCAAATAAGGATATTTTTCTAAAGGAGTCGCTGAGCCTAGAATAAAACGACAATTATGACGCTTTGTAAACTCTTTAGCTATCCTGAAAAAATAAGGCAAAATTGTCATTGGTAGCTTATGAAATTCATCCATTATTATCACTGCATCTCGCAAGCCAATTCCACGAATACATCTTGTCCTTAAGGGATGACACATAGCTAATAAAACCTGATTAAAGGTTGTTATATTATAAGATTGACTAAAAGGTTGAAGTGCAACTTCTAAGTTAAATGATGGGTTGTTATTATCCTCAATTCTCTCATCGGAGGGTTTATCACACGACTTCTCTTGACGAATATAATTCCAAATCTGTGCATCACTTTTTTCGTCAAAGTATTCTTCATAAATCTGGTCCGCAATCGATACTTGAGGTACAGAAAAAACAATTCTACTAAGATCATGCTTCTGAACAAGAATTTCAGCAGCAGAAATCATGGTTTCAGTTTTACCCAAACCTGTTGGTGCATCGATAAAATAAAAAGGACTTTCTTCTTTTAAAGATGCATGAAAATGAGCTTTTAATTCATTCCTCAATTGATGTATTTGTAAATCACTTGCTGGAAAAACCTTTAATGGACGCCGTTTGAAAGGCAATTCTGGAAACGCACCTTGCCACATAGTTATACTTTCAGAGTTTCCGGATTGCTTTGCAGCAGATTGATGATCTTGAAAGCAAAGTCTACCTAAGATCGACCGAGAATATATGTAAACCTTTAACCTTTCATCTCCAGAAAGACGCTTATAATCATCGCTAAACCCGTTAAAAGAACCTCTCGAACAAAGGGCCATTTCTGCAAACTTATTCCATACTTCCATGAATAAACTTGTTGAGATATCAGGTAATAACTTAGGAATGTCGTTACAAAAGAAAGCTTTGGCTTGCTCATCCGTTGAAACAATTATGAATTCTTTTTCATACTCTCTTACAAATCCCAAAAAACTATGGTGGGCTGCACCTGCATGCAGTGCAACTAAAGACCATAAATTCGCCTCACGCCTTCCTAATTTTTTTATTAAAAGGGCTGCGAGAAAACCACCGACAGCAGCATGTCTATGTGGAGACGAGTATTCAACTCCACTAATATATTTTTGCCAAGCTTTAGATGCTTTCCCTGCATCGTGACATGCACATATTATGCGTTCTTCCACATTTTGGGCTGCGTGGCAAACCTCCTCAAGATGCTGAAGGAGGTTTGAGCCGAATCCATGACTTTGTAAAATCACTTATTATTAACCTCTAGGGCACAATAACCTTTCACAAAAGCATCATACCCTTGCTCTGCCGGATACTCCTTAGTTGGATATACCCAAAAGCCTTCACTTTTAATCCTTTCACCGACCTCTTCCGCATTGATTATATGTCGAGAAAAAGGTGTTGCATTCCCAACTACAAAACCATTTTTCCAATAAGCCCAATTCTCTCTTTGAGGTTCATCTTCTTGGATTGAAATATTTTTTACTATTGCTCGACAAAATGAAGCTCCCAAGAATAATGGAAAAGCAGGTTCTCTTAATGCTTGAGATACTTTTCCCGCTTCATTTTGAGATAATCGAATAGATACTTCATAGCTTGGATTTTCGATTACTTGTTGTTGTATCCTTAAATTTCCCTTAACCGGATCAAGGTCTTTGCAACCATTAACATTCCAAGGAGACCTTTGGGGGAAATCACCAATCCAACGACAAGCTACATGGAAATCATTTTCTTCCTGCCAAAGTAATAGTTCAGGAGAAACAGGCCAAGGTAAACCTTTTTTATCCAAAGCTTTCAGTTTTTTTTCATCCGGGTTCACTGCACCTTGAGATTTAGGAGAAGCAAATCCTAAAGCTGCACCAATGATTCCTGCAATATTTGATGGAGAAGGTCCTAGACAGGAAAAAGCCCCCATCGACTCATAGGGGTTTCTCCACATAGCCATGTCTCCTTTTAACTCAAAGACTAAATAAGCCATGCTTTAACCTAAAATATCTAAGTTACAGTTTTTTGCAGTATGACTTACAAACTGTGTACTTTTAGAACAATCCCAACCTTCTAAAAATGCAGGAAGAGCTTCATTTAGACCAGATATAGCTTCTGAATGATTTTTAATCTGTTTCTTTGAAACTTTATCAAATAAATCACTTGGATTCTCATAACTTACGTCACTACTTGGTTGCCAGCCTAATACAAACTGTGCGAATTGTGAACGTTGAGTAAAAGAAGGAAACCGGTCTGTAGTATAAGCTTTCCAAAGGCCATTAATAAATACCTCTAACCATCCTTTTGACTGTGCATCATCCCACTTAAAAACTTTATGATCTTGAGCATTTATTTTTAACATATTCAAATTAATTTCCCATAAAGAAAGGAAAAAACCATATTCAAGTGAGTCTACTGTTGCTGAACCTGCAGATTCTTTAACCTCACCCTCTTTACCCAAAGTCGGGAATGCATTATTACGACCAAGAGACTTAATTTCACATGAATGAAAGGTTACAGGTCTAAATAGAGTATTAATGGCATTCGTTACATTAAAGTTTTCATTTTTCACTGCATGGACATAACCAAAAAGAGGTAAGTCTAAACAATGGTGTAGAGCATCTTTCTTATCTTGATCTTTTTTACTAATCTCTTGTGTTTCACGAATTAAACTAATTCTAGTTGCAAAATCTCGTGCATTTCCATATTCATCTTCTTTTTCATAAAAAATTGCAGAACCCGGTTGCGATAATTTATTCTCCAAAGCATAAGCTTTTATTCCACGTCGAACATGATGTTTGATGTGTACGTCAGATGTATAAACCTGCATTGTTTCATCATTCATACGTAGTGTAGATGTATAAGGATCTAAATTTGGCCTAGCTTGAATTGCTTCATGTCCAAATAAGATATAAGCATTACCTGTTTCTTTATTGAGTGAGTTTAATTTTATCATTTCTATTTCCCTTCTTCTGTTGATTTATGAATAAATACTAAGCCCATAATTAAACCTGAATTAAATGCATCTTTACGACTTTCTTTTATACAAGCTTGAATAAACAACGCCGCCTTTCCATTGAACCTATGTTGCTTATCTAAACCGATTAATAAGCCAATGCCTTTCTCTACAACTCTTTGTATATCTGTCCCACGTAAAGTTGAAGGATGGCGCCCTTGAGTAACTGAAAAACTTCTCCCTTCATTTTTTACTGTCCAAGTAAGTTCATTCAAAAGAATCCCTACCAAGCCACCACGGACAAATAAAGGGAAATCTTCACTTGGAACACCAGACCATGAAAGCTTGATAAATGCCTTCAGTTTCTCTTGTTGCTTATCCCATAAGTTTTCATACACCTCCCCAACTAATTCATTGATATCTGGCATAGTTTCACTCATCAAAAAAACTCCTTTTATTTGTTTTGAATTTTGGTCTAAGTTCATTAGTCCCTGCCGTAGTGAACCGTAATTTTGAGATATTGATCGGCCTACATGAATTAATTGCTGAAGCCGCTTAAGAGAATTTATAACTTTAAAATATTCACGGGCTTTACCCTTCTCTATGAGTTCATCCCCGCGAAAGGCTTTGCAGTACCTTTGGAAACTATAAAAAATTTCATTTGCAGATATGTATTTTTTCTGTAGTAAAGAAGTGAATACTTTTGTCCAGTAGTGGTATACACTCGGTGTATCACGGTCTTGGGCTGTTAAAGCTTTCTTCAGATAATTAACAACAATATTTTGTGTATTGTCACTGAGTAATGTAGAATCGATAAGCTCTAAGTATTCTAAGGAAACTGACGGGAAAACTTCTTGAATAATAATCTTTTTCTTTTGGGCACCTTCTGTATTAACTAAGTACAATGTTACTTTATCTGATTGAGGTATCGGAACTAAATTTAACTTCTCTGTTAAAATACCTTCGACATCCTCATTTGATTTTGATCTATCTTTTCTAGTTTCAAAATATCTAGTTTTTCGATTCTGAATTGCATCATTGAAAGATTTTAGTTCGCTATACTCTAAATCGCCTTCAGGCATATAGATTAACTCTGACGAATCTGGATTTGGTGAAACTTTTATACGATAACTAACCTTGTTTGCCCAAATACTTAATAAATCTGTTCTGTAGGCTTCAGGAATTGTTCCCATTAACCTTACATATTCTGAATCCGGAATGATGTCTAATTTGTAAGACTTACCAAAAGCATTTCTACCAAGTCCTCCTCCCATTTGAAAAACTTCCGAAACTACTTCTCTACCGTTTACTTGAGGCTTTTCAAAAAAAGACATAACCTCCAAAGACCTAGTAATATTTACACTTTTCTCTTCAAGATCTTCCCAATCTGCTTCATCAGAATTTTTCAATCCAAAAATTAGTTTAGTAGAATCTGTTAAAGTACAAATTACCGGTAAAGGCCACTGCCCTCTTGGAGCTTTGAACTTATCCCATACTCCTATGAGCTTTTTAGTTTTAGGGTTTTCAATTAACTTTTCAAAGAAGCCTTTTTCTGCTTCAATTTTTTGTGCAGCTTCTAAATCAAAGCTTTTTAACCAATTTAAGAAACCTACTGAATACCTCAGATAAATTACCGCTTTAGCAACTCCCCTAAAATTAGGTAAACCATCTTTAAAAAATATTGCACTTCCGCTATACAGAGGCTTTTCACCAAATTCGACTTCTGAAGCAAAAAATTCTCGCCAACTTCCGTTCAGTGCATTACTTCCATCCGCAGTGTCATCATAATGCAATAAGTTTGGAGAGACCTCCTCTTCACCAACGATTTCCCATTCAGCCAGACCCTTATCTTTAGTGAAGCCTTTTATTTCAGCAAGATAAACATTTACATCTGTATTTAGATCAAGATCAAATTGCCCATTTTGAGCAATATGATCCATATGCTTAATTATCATCTTTACCCTCCTGCATAAGCCCAAATCCTTGACTGTTAAGACTTCCTAGGCCACTGCTCCAGATCATTCTTTGCATGGCAATTGGTGCTTTGACTTTCACTGGGGCGCGCCAAGAGTAAATATTTATATTTTTAGTTTGAACAGTGACTTTTTTATAAGGCTTATCTTTGGAGTAAGGCAGAAGTTCTATGGCAATCGGTGTTTCACCCTGAATGACTGCATCCAACTCGGAATCTCTTAACCAAGCTTTGGCGACGTCATCACGTATTTCAAAAAGCCGTTTATTGAATTTCAATGTGAGGTTATCGGCAAGAATTTTTTCTACATCAGGATAGCCTTCTTCATTATGACCTGGTCTTAGAAAGCGCTTTTTACCATCTCTAGGTGACCATGCTGTGACGATCGATGCAGAACTGCCAAAAGGTCGCCAAGCCATTTCTTCTTTGAATTTTGGTGGAGCCGTCATATTTATGCCCGTAACCCGAAAAGACTTACCGAGGATATTTATCTCGCCCTGACTTAAGAGGCTTTCACTTATAGCATTCAGAAATTCTGGAATTGGCGAAGAAATTCGAAACCAAGTCCGCCCTTCAATCTGTAACTGCTTCCGCTTTTGCCCTTCTACGACAACACTTTTGCCGCCATTTAGTGGGCTAAAACAAAAAAGCTTTACGCGATTTTTATGAATTCCATCGTGTATCTCTTTTGCCAGAGAAGAATGAGAAAGAGTTAGGCTTCTCATTATAGCAGAGTATAAAGGGTATAGATAATCAAAACTTAATGTCTTGTCATCTAAGCACCTCAATTGTATTTCATACTGCATGATAAGTTCTCCAATTAAATATTAAGATAAAGGGAAATCTTCCTGAATTTCAGCAAAATCTACCCTCACTGAATTCAACTCATTTAAAACTTTCTTTTTAGTCCAAGTTCCCACATGAGAACGAACATTCTTTAATCTAGCAATAGGTTTTTCACACTTTCTTGCTGCTCTATGAGCGCTTCTAAACTTTGTATCATAATTCATAGTGTGCTCTATCCCTTTAGAAATAGAAATCATTCCTCCAATGGCAAGCATAATTGCACCACTCGCATTCTGCTTAAAAAGTATTGACGTTGCCGCCGCGAATATAACGGAAATAAAATTTGAGATCTTATTTTTGCGGGAATTAACTCGTGCTAGGTTTTCCCACTGCAGTTTCCTAGCCACAGCACTTTCAATTTCAGTATCTATTTCATGTGTTATATTTTTCAGTGTCAAAAGCATTTCTCCTAACTTGAGAAATACCTATAGTTCACCAAATATCAATAAGCAAGCCATTTTTAAACCCGTATGTAATACAAATAATAAATGAGCTTGAAAAATATTTATTTAAGTACATATTGTCTTTCTCAAGAGGTTCATTTACCTCCAAGCGAATTGTTTTAGAAACTATGTTAATACAAATAGCATTCGAACCTCTTGAGATTTTCTATTCTTATAAAAATCATTTATTTAACTCTCCATATTTCTTTACTTTTTTATCTATCATCAGCCTTAGTTCCAAGGGCTCCAGCACAATGAAATTTCCCAGCCATTGGCAAAGCCAAGATGCAAATTCGGATAGTACGCTTAAGGTCCAGCTAACGATGGTTTCTTTTTCGCTTTCGAAGAGAGTTTCTTGTGAATGATGAAGTTTGTATTCTTTTATAGAGGAAGCGGCTTCGCCGTAAAACTTCACTTTAATTTGGATTTTTTTGTTTGGCTGAACACGTAAGTACCATGCATCTTTGATCTGCTCTGCTATTCCATCTTTTTTAGCTTGAAATGTGTCTTGGCTTACTTTCAGCTTTGACAATCGGTTAAGCTTAAACATGCGGAAGTCATAGCGGTCTTCACACCAAGCCCAAAGATAAAATGAATGTTGACTATGTACTATTTTATAAGGATGGACTGTACGGATCTCTGACTGCAGACCTGAACTTTCGTAAAGAAATTGCACTTTTCGATAATTGCGAATTGCTTCTATCACTGGTTTGAGTAAGTAAGAAATACCATGATTAATAGAATCATTTGAAAGGTCTCCACTACTTAAGTCTAAGTAGGTGTCTGAATTGAAGTCGCGTGCTGATTGAAGTTTTTGTAAGCAGGCTACTTCATCTGAATGAAGAGAACCTTTGAAAAACTCGTAAAATGTCACAAGTGTTATAAAGAATTCATAATCACTCAAGTCTAAATTATAAGATCGATCAACCCAGTCGCATTTATACGTACTAGTTGATTTAGAATAATTCACAGAAATACCTAAATCTCTTAATTCTGCAACAATTCTTGTTAATTTTTGAGACGATATTTCTAATTCTAAGCAAATCTGATTACGGCTTTTCTCTAAACAAATAAGCTTTAGAACAGTCCATACCTCGATGGTTTTGTTATGTGTCAATTTGATTGCCCCAGATACATTCTAGAATACAACAAACCACGGTTTAACAGCTAATAAATAGTTGTTTGTGAAAATATATAAGTTTTTTAATTGAGAATAGATAAGAATTTCTATTGTTTGAATAAGATCACTGTAAACTGTTTAATTTTTATACAGTTTAATTAAATACTGCGGACAAGCTGTCCGCGCTCCCTTGAACTCTCAACCTACAACTGAGCTGACTCAGACTGTATGAAAAAGCAAGTCAACTAAAAACTATTCTCTTGATCTTGATACGCCTGGACAAAATAATCCCCAACTAACTTCTAAAACAGAGAACAAGGAAATACGGTAGAAGAAAAAAAGGCAAGGTTTATACGAGATTCAAGAAAATTAAAACACCCTTATATACAATGGTTTACATCACTATTCTTGAAGATTTTCTACTGCCGCATCTTGAGAAACTACAGAAACCAAAAAATGTTCACTTTAAAGGCGAAGGTTCACTATTTTTAGGCAAAAAAGTAACTGCTCAAATCTTAAAGCTGCTTAAGTAGATTCAGAGTCTATTCAGAAACTAAAAAAAACTACTCTACTAAGTCTCTGATTACTGATTACTGATTACTGATTACTGATTACTGATTACTGATTACTGATTACTGATTACTGATTACTGATTACTGATTACTGATTACTGATTACTGATTACTGATTACTGATTACTGATTACTGATTACTGATTACTGCGGACAAGCTGTCCGCGTTCCCTCAACTCAGGCTAAACCGGCGACGTCATCTCTGAAGTAAATCGCTGAGTTCTTTTCATTTTCTTTACATTCAACTGAGTAAAGTTGAACTCGACCGTTTGTTTGTTCGTTCAACCAATTGTCGATGTATTCAAAGATGTACTGAGCTGAACCTTCCATGCCGATGTTTGGCATAACACGCAACTGGCAAAGACCTTTGCGATCCATTTCTTCGAAAAAGGCCATCTCAGGATCATCTTCATTAATCAAAAGCGTATGATCAAAAAGATTCTCTAACCATGCTTTTATCTGCTTTAAACCACCAAAGTCCATCACCCACATCTTATCATCTAACTCTTTACACTGAAACTCAAGATGAACTGAACGGTCATAACCATGGACATAGCTGCAGTGACCATCGTCACGCCATTGACGGTGTGCACATGGAAGATAGTAAAAACTCTTTGTTGATCGAAACATAAGCATCCTGTTATTTGTTGCTTGAATTTAGTTCAACTAAAAGACCGATCAATAGTGGAGTGGACTAACTTAAATAAAATATTCATTAATTTTCAAAAGCTTGGAACATTTTTATAAATAACTTGTCTCTTTTCACACTAGACCGTGTATGTAAAAAAATGAATTAGAGTCGACCATGAACAATAAAACTATACTAGGCGTACTTTGGGTAGCATCTTTAATCGGTGCCCTTTACGTTGGATCTTCACTTAAAGATCCACAACTCAGCAGTATCCAAACGCCATCTACAACGAGTAATACATCTTCAAAAAGAATAGCCCAAACAAAGCAAGAAAATACACCTTTAACTACCGACAAAGCAAAAGATAAACTCTCTGAAGCGGAGAAAATGAACTCTGCAGTCTCTAGATCTGTAGCGCCTGTAACGGTGATCGGCTTAGCAAATGACTTAAGTGCTACAGCAAGCCTCAACGTTTATTCTGATTATGACAACTACAAGATAGTCGCAGAGCAATGGGACAAGATTAAACAATTGTCAGAAGAAGAACTCTACGAACTTTATCGCACACTTGATGAGAATAGTGAGAAAGGCGTTAGCTACCAACTCTCAAACATGATCTACTCAAGGCTAGCGGATATAAATCCTGAAAAAGCGATGAATCACATCGCCGAAAATGGCAACAAAAACTCTATGTACAACGTCATGAACAAGTGGGCAAAAAGTGATCCTTTTGCTGCATTTGAGTGGAACAAGCTTAATGAAGGAAGCATCCCAAACAACTACAGGTTTGAAACAGTAATCTTCCAACGCATGGCTGAAGTCGATGCCACAAAAGCGATAGAGTCTATCGACAATCTCGATGAAGCTAAGCACTACAATGCTCTTCAAGGTATACTTAAAACTGTCGAAGCAACTGAAGAGTTTCAGGCTATAGCTTCAATCATGTCACTCAAGCAAGGTTCTGACCGACAAATGGAAGCCATAGTTTACAGCTGGGCAAGAAAGTCTCCACAAGACGCCATAAACTGGACTGAGAGTATATCAGATGAAGATCAAAAAAGAAAAGCTCTCAGTAAGATCAAGCAAGGCTGGATGCGCGAAGAACCTGAAGTAGCCGCTAAGTGGATCATGGAAAATGGCGCAGATAAAAATAGAGCTATAAGAGATGTTATAAATGGCTGGAGCTGGAAGGAAGGCAAAAATGTTATCGCCTTTGTAGATGCACAGAACCTTGATAACAAAGACCAAGCTTATGAGTCTCTAGTCAATCGCTACTCATGGAACAACACTGACGTTGCTAGAGATGCTGTTGATAAGATAGAAGACCTCAAAAAACGCAAGAAAGCCATAGAACGCCTCTTCCGTTCACTTCGTTATCGCAAAAATGCCTCTGCTCTTGAGTTCCTTGAAAATAGAACTGAACTAAGTGCCGAGGAAAAAGCAACTCTTATCGCTAAGAAGAAAAGACGATAAACACAAAAAAGCCCGGCGATTAAACCGGGCTTAAAAAGAGTTTAGTTTCTGTTCTTACGGCGGTACTTCTTACTGCGCCATCTAGACTTTTGCTGGTTCTCAGCAAACTTTTCTTTCACGCTTCCTGGTAAACCGCCATCTTCTCTGAATTTATCCTGAAGGTGAGTTCTTTCTTTGAGAATCACTTCAATCGGAATACCGGTTAAGCCAAAGGCATTTCGTATATTTTTCTCGATAAAGCCTATGTAAGACTTCTGAACATAAGATTTCTTATTACAGAAAATAACGAACTTAGCCGGTGGGTTTTCGATCATTGTTGCGTAGTAGATCTTAAACCAACCTTTACCTGTTGACGGAGGAGGTGTTCTCGCAGTCATATCGTGAAGAACTTGGTTCAATAAAGCAGTCGGAACATTGATTCTCGCTTGCTCAGTTATCTCAAGTGCCATCGGCAAGATCTTATCAAATGCAGTACCGTCTTTCGCACTGATCAGCAATAATGGCGCGTAAGCTAAGAAAGGTAATTCACGACGAATGTCTTCCATAACGTCTTCACGCTTCTTCTTACCTTTGTAAAGGTCCCATTTATTACCAACGATCACACAAGGGCGACCGGCTTTGATGATCATCGAACAGATCTTTTTATCGTTCAGAGTCACGCCTTCAGCGATGTCTAAGATAAAGAAAACTACGGAAGCGCGCTGAACAGCTTCTTCAGTTCTCATCATACTGAACATATCCACCAGGTTATCAACTTTTTTACGTTGCTTAACACCAGCAGTATCAATCAGCATACCATTACTTTGTTCACCATCTTCATCTTTGTATGTAAATGGTATATCAACGGCATCTCGCGTCGTTCCCGCTACTTCACTGACGATCACACGCTCGTGACCTAGAAGACGGTTAATGATGGAACTCTTACCAGCATTTGGACGACCAGCAACAGCTATCTTTAAAGCAGGATCTTCGACTGTATCTACTTCAGCTTTAGGAATGTACTTCGCCATGACGTCGAGTAATTCTTGGATATTTCTCTTATGGAAACAAGAAATAGGCATCATCTCTTCACCACCAAGTGATGAAAATAGACCAACATCGCCTTCTATCTCAGGGTTGTCTGTCTTGTTACAAGCAACGATGATTTTTTTGCCTTTCGAGTGCAAGAACTTACAAACTTCGCGGTCCATCGGAGTCACGCCAGCTGTTATGTCTGTCACAACAACAACTAAGTCAGCGTCTTCAACAGAAACCATAAGCTGGTCACGGATGAGACCATCAAACATTTCGACATTTTTCTTCTGTTTACTAAGTACACCCAGACCACCGGTATCAATCAGTAGAAAAGGCTTATCTTGCCACTGAGTTGGCATACTGACTCGGTCTCGAGTCACGCCACTTTCTTCGTGGACTATAGATATACGCTTTCTCATGATCACATTGAAAAGCGATGATTTACCGACATTTGGACGACCTACTATGGCCACAACCGGTAATTTATTTTCTGTATTCAGTTTCATTTTTCTTCCAAAATAATTATTGGCCGATTATCCTTCGACCGTGCAGTCTCTTTCTGCACATGTTCTGATTCTGGCAATCACGCGGTCTTTACCGATAAGTTCCAGAGTTGGGAAAAGGTCTGCACCTCCACCCGTAGCTGTAACTGCCATTCTCACTGGTTTATTTAGTCTACCTGCACCAGCACCGCAGGCTACAGATGCTGCAACAACTGCTGCTTCTATACCATCAGCATTCCAGTCTGTTTCGTCTTCAAGAGTATCGGCAATGCTCACTAGATGAGCAGACATGCCTTCTTTTTTGAGAGTTTTGCGGACATTTTTTGCATTATTTTCGTCCTGCTCAACTCCGTCTGTATAGTAGTAAGCCCACTCTTGGACGTCAGTTACTAACTTGGTTCGCACAGTCATAAGACTAGCTACTTTTGCAAGGTAGTCGTCATCTTCTTTGTACCAGTCGTACTCAGAGATGTATTGTTTCACTAGCGCGACAAACTCGTCTAAAGGCTTTTCTGCCAAGTACTGACCGTTTAAGTTTGTCAGTTTATTGATGTCCATTTGCGCCGCAGTGCTTTTCACTTTGGAGACATCAAATGCCGCTATAGCTTCTTCTTTTGTAACTTTCTCAAGGTTCTCACCTGGAGACCAACCGAGAAGAAGTAAATAGTTAAATAGTGCTTCTGGCAAATAGCCTTTAGTACGGAAGTCGCCAACAAAAGCATCGCCATCTCTTTTAGAGTATGGTTTGCCGGAAGCATTTACAATCATTGGTAAATGTGCGTACTGAGCCGGAGCATGGCCCATCGCCTCATATATAACAACGTGTCTATAAGTATTTTCAACGTGGTCATCGCCACGGATGATGTGAGTCATGTTTTGAGTGATGTCGTCACAGATGTTCGCCAAGTGGAAAAGTGGTGAGCCATCGCTCTTCACCAAGACAAGATCTTTCATACTATCTAAAGGCTTGCTCAATTCACCTTTTACCAAGTCAGTGAAACTCACTTTATGTCTTGTGAAGGTCATCTTAGTAGCGCCTTCAAGCTCAACAACTTTACCGTTATATATCTCGTCGATAGCTGGGTTTAGCTCGAAAATACACTCGTCGGCATCATTGAAAATCTTCAGGTCGCGGAAACCAGCAAGAGTCATGTTCTCTTGAGGAACTGCTTTACCTTTCTTACTAACAAGACCAAAAGTTATGCCACCTTTATCGATCTTAATAGGGAATTCTGGGTGAAGTGCTTGTTCTGCACTTCCAGCGTTTGAAATAGTTTTGAAGTTTTCTACATCGTAAGGAAATCTGAAAAGAGTAACTTCGGCTTCGCCTTTAAAATACTTATAGGCGCGACCTTCTTCTTCCAACTTTGCAACGACTGCAAGATGGTGGTCAGCCTGAGTACTTTGGTAAAAAGCGTCCTCGTCATAGTCCAAACCAAGCCACTGCATACAATCAAGTAAGCTCTCGATTGCTTCCGGAGTGCTTCTTTCTTTGTCGGTATCTTCAACGCGCAGTAAAAACTTACCGCCGTTGTTACGAGCGAATAACCAGTTAAAAATAGCAGCTCTTATATTACCTATATGTACGTGGCCTGTAGGCGAAGGTGCAAAACGCACTCTGACTTCCTGACTCATTTCAAAACCTTTTCAATCAAAAATTTATACTCGGTGGCATATTGAGAATTTACCCACAGCCACCCTGAATTATGCCGCCAATGTAACTCCATTTTCTCTTTCATCAACGATTTATAACAAATGACTTACAGCCATCCAAAGAAATTAAATCAAATACCGTCGTCAAAGCTTCAGTAACAGTGACTTGCAGATGATCGGACTATTCTCAAAACAGCTGCTTTACAGTTACTAAATGAGGTGTATACTACCGGCATTCACCCGAATAATGTATTTTTTTAGAGGATTTTAATGTCAAAAGGTAAGAAAATTTCACCCCGTCATCTAGCTCGGGAATGGGCCATACAGTTCATGTACCAGTTAGATCTACGTGAAGCTGAGTTCGATGAAAAAGATCTACAGCTATTTTGGCAACAGTTAACGACTGGTGTTTCAGCTAAAAAAATGCGTGACTTCAAGAATGGTCAGCCATTTTCAAATGAGCTTATTCGTGGTACTCTAAATAAGAAAGACGAACTAGACGCACTCCTCCAAGATCACTCTAGTAACTGGAGCTTAACTCGTATGCCTGCCGTTGATAGAAATATCCTCAGACTTGGTGCTTACGAAATACTTCATACTGAAACTCCAGCTCAAGTAGCTATTCAGGAAGCAATAGATGTAGCTACAGTCTTCAGCGATAAAGATTCTCCATCGTTTATCAATGCCATCTTGGATCAGATAAACAAAAAGAAATGACTCTAAGGGACTGACATGAAAGGCATCTTCAACATATTTAAAAAAGGTCTTCAAAAAACTAAGACCAGTATACTCCGCAGCTTTGAAAGTCTCTTTTCTGGGACCCAAAAGTGGGATGAAAATACCTATAAGAAACTTGAAGAGTCTCTCATCCGCGCCGACCTTGGCGTAAATGTCACGATGAACCTTACAAAAGATATAAAAGAACGCTATGAACGCGGTGAGATACAAACTGCCGATGACATAATCGAAATAGGTTCTTCGACTATCACTAAAATTCTCGAAACAGACAATCGTCCAATTCATGAAAATCCAAACGGTCCAACTGTCATCCTTATGGTTGGTGTAAACGGCAGTGGTAAAACTACGACTACTGGTAAGCTCGCTTGGAAACTGAAACAGGAAGGTAAGTCTGTCATGTTAGCTGCTTGCGATACATTCCGTGCAGCTGCTATCGAACAACTTAAGCTTTGGGGTGAGAGAGTTGACTGCCCAGTAGTTGCAGGTAAGCATGGTGGCGATGCAGCTGCTATAGCCTTTGACGCGACAAAGTCAGCACTTGCGAAAAATGTCGACTACCTCATTATCGATACCGCCGGTAGACAGCATACACGTGCTGACCTTATGGAAGAACTACCAAAGATTTTACGTACTATTCGCAAAAATATCCCAGAAGCTCCACACGAAGTCATTCTCGTTGTTGACGGCTCCACTGGAACAAATGCCATGGTCCAGGCACGCCAATTCGGTGAAGCTTGTGGTGTAACTGGTCTAGCTGTCACTAAGCTTGACGGCACTGGTAAAGGCGGCGTTGTTGTTGCAATAAAAGACGAAAAAAACTTCCCTATCCACTACATTGGCCTTGGTGAGCAACCTGAAGACTTACAGCCTTTTGATGCGCGTATGTTTGCAGATGCAATCTTCTCGAGAGATACTGACTAGCAGTGAGAAGTGAGAAGTGAGCAGTGAGCAGTGAGAAGTGAGCAGTGAGCAGTGAGCAGTGAGCAGTGAGCAGTGAGACAATTTACTGAATACCGATTACTTCTCCATCCTGATCTCTAAAAACTAGCATTTTAATCAACACTCCACTTACATCAATTCTGATTACTTCTCCAACTGAATACTAGCCCCCAATTACTAAATACTGATCCCTGAATACTGATTACTAAATACTGATCCCTTGTCTAGTCCTGATTAAAAGTTGACACTTTATTTTCATTTAAAGGCAGAGCGTAGACGAGAATGGGTCTTCCCAACTCGTCGGAGTCTACCTCTGCTGAACTTATGCATAACTGAAAGAGTTTGACCTCGAGTGAACCTC
>JAJPOQ010000075.1 GCA_021232515.1 Lentisphaeraceae bacterium | reverse complement strand
CTATCCACTTAATACCAGTGTACTGGAAGGCATGAATAATAAAATCAAAGTTATTAAGAGAATGGCTTATGGATACAGAGACACATTCTATTTCTTTCTGAAGATTAAAGATGCGTTCCCCGGAAAAACGTGAAGAACCTTTTCTTTTTGCTCAAAACTCCATTTCTATTCGAACAGATCAACTAGCAGAGTCTGAAAATGAGCTGGATCGAATTTTCGCAGCTTTATTGAATCCCAAGAAAAAGAAACTTGCCATTCAATTCATTCAAAGGCGCGACAAAGAGTGGCTCCCACAGTTTAAAAAACATCTCAAAAGTCAAGATAAAACAAGGATAACTATGTCTTTGTATGCTCTTCAATATTGTTGGGGAGAAGATATAGCATCGTCGATTTTGAAACATTTGGTAGGTAGAGATGCGACGGATAGAACTCTTGCTTGGAATGCACTTGCTAAAAATCTACCTGAGAAAGAGTTGGTTAAAACTATCGCTCCAGTGATCGATAAGGTTGATCTACAGGTTTGTGATATAATCTTGAGTTTTTTGGAATTTGAGAAACCTAGTTTTAAACGAATTTCTAAAATTATGAGGAATCCTAGCTTAAGACTTTCTGCCGGAATTTTCTTACCGCGTTATTACAGCTCAGCTTTAACAAAAGACACCCTTAGATTGTTAGCGGTAAAAAAAGATAAAGAAATGATTTACGCACTTCGGTCATTGATAAGTCAAAGTCACGACAATGAAAAGGTAAAAGCATACGCTCTTAAACTGTTAAAGCATAAGTCTCCAGATGTACGGGATATAGCTGCTGAGTATTTGCGTTATTTTGCTTCAAAGAAAGAGCATAAAGAGATAAGTGGCTACCTGGAGAATGAGAAAGATACCTATGTAAAATCGACTTTATTAGAAGTTTTATTGTCTATCGATCAGAGATCACAGTCTTTTAAAGTAGGAGATTTCAAAAAAATCGATTTACCTGAAAAAGCAAGTGACGCATATAAGAGAATATTGGCAGCTTTAGATGAAAATCCAACAGAGATGCAAAGACGTTATAGTCTAAATCTTTTGTCTAAAGTTCAGCAGCTTGAGCCAAAGTATGTGTATACAGGAGAACTTTTGACTTCTGAGCAGAGGGTCTCCCAAGTACGCTTAAAATTAATTCGGAGGCTGGCAGGTTATCCTGTAAATCTTGAAATTAAAAATTCGTCAGAGCCACAGATCGCTAAGACAATTATAGCTCCAGTTCGAAACTATATAGATAAAGAACGAGACAGTTATGGTCGTTTTATTGATCCAAAAAAGTATAAAGATAATCCATTTGAGAACTCACACCATGTAGGAGACGATGTTGCCTGGGCTAAGTCTTTTGAGCCTGTTGTCGCTATAGCAGATGGTGTTGTAAAGATGGTGGAGTACGGCAGTGAAAGTTGGGGTGGCATAGTTATTCTCGAACATAAGAATCCTAAGGGAGAATACTTTTGTAGTTTATATGCACATCTGGGGCCTTTGGTGACAGTTCAGGAAGGTGACGTTGTGAAACTCGGTAAAAAGCTGGCAAGTTTGGGTCGAGACTATACTTGGGAAAATGGTGGCTATATGTCTCACCTTCATTTTGGCATTCATAAAGGTGCTTATGGTAGTGGCCGTTGGATCACAGGTTATATGAGTAAAGAAAACTTCGGTTCAAAAAAGCATGGTTGGGTTGATCCACAGGAGTTTATTCCGTCTTACGGAAAGACGAAATAAAACTAAAGGCTCTTGAATTCCCGAGCATTTTTTCCATAAATCTTTCGAAATGCCTTATTCATTTGATCTGTACTTGAGAAGCCTGCCATGTAGGCGACTGCACTCAGTTTAAAGTTTGAACCGTCTTCCAGTATTTCTTTAGCCTTGCTAACACGCACTTTTATTATGAAGTCTAGCGGACTAGTTCCCATCTCTTTTTTAAATGAGTACTCTAACCATCGACGCGATTTACTGATGTACTGGCAAATAGAGTTTACGTTGATTTGCTTATCTATATTTTTGCGGATGTAACTCACGGCATTTAGGAGGTCTGGATCTTTCAATGCTAAGTATGCAGTAGAACCGCGGTCAATTGCCTTGAGTGGTGGTATGACTACCTCATTTGCTAGTTCTTCTTTAGTGGCAATGCCTTTGATCATTCTATCTAAAAGAGCTGCAGCTTCGTAGCCTATACGTTCGCCGTCTCGAGGAATACTCGAAAGTGTAGGGTTAGACAATTCACAGGTGATACTATCATTATTTACACCTAGCAAAGCAAGATCTTCCGGAACGCGAATGTCCCTTTGAAGGCAAGTTTGTAGAACTTCTAAAGCCCGTGGATCGTGAGCTGCCATAAGTGCGATGGGTTTTGGTAGCGACTCTAACCAATCTGAAAGTTCTTCGTCGGCACCACTCCATGAACCAGTGAGTGTGCTTTGAGCATTGTACTGAAAAAACTTCTTCTCATGATCAATTACGGTTTCTTGAAACCCTCGGCCTATTTCTTGAGCGTACCAAACATCTTTGATTCCATAGTAAGCGAGATTGTCAAAGCCCCGCGCCAGTAAGTGCTCTGCACCCTTGCAGCCAATTTTGTAGTAATCTACCCGAACACGAGGAATAGGCGAAGTCGCCAAAGCTCCAGATAAATTTATTGCAGGTATACCAAGTTCTTGAATCATCTCGACTTCTTCGGGTGTATTGATGAAGCCAATGACGCCATCACCTTGCCAATTGCGCAATTGTTCGAGTTCTAGATGGTGACGCTCAGGATTTGTTATAAGTAACCAGTTAGCTTTTTCTCGATTGTAACGACGAATTCCGTAGGCAACTCGTTCTAAGTGACTTACGCCCATAGGGAAGGCAAGAGCGATTTGTTTCATGAGTTAGTACCAGCACATTTTAAATTTCGTATAATACTATTTAAGTGGCATTTTTTGCGTATTTCAATGTATTATTTTTTATTTGCGCATTTTTAGGCATCTATGCGTATTTGGCAGACTGATTTTCACTCGTTCATGGGATTAGTTAAATTAACGATCAAGAAAAGGACATCTAAATTATGTGGTTTAAATCAATTTTTATCTGCGGCTTGAGCTTTCTAGCGACAACAAGTTTTGCAGATGTGAAGAAGGGTGAAGTTGTTTTCAAAACTTACTGTGCATCTTGTCACGGCCCAGAAGGTGCAGGTCTTGTAGGACCAAACCTAACAGATAAAGAAGTACTTCACGGTACGACAAAAGCAGAAGTAGTTAAAGTTATTTCTAACGGTGTTCCGGCTAAAGCGATGCCACCATGGGGAACCATTTTAAAGAAAGATCAGATTTCAGACGTTTCAGACTTTATCTTGTCAATTATGGGTAAAAACCTCCCAAGTCCTTTTGCTGCTGGTAAGTCTTCAGTGACTTCTTTCCCTAAAGGCTCTGCTGATCGTCCTTTAGTTATGAGAACGTATATGCCGAAAGTTGGTTTGAGCGATGAAGTCTTCGCCAATCACGATAAAGGCCAAGATGTTCCTAAGTATAGACACCAAACTGGTAAAGAACATCCGACTAAGGTTGATAAGCCAATTCATGCAATACCAGGCGGTATAGCAGTAAACTTTGGCGAGCAACTCTCTTACTGTTTCGATAGTACAGAGTGTCGTTTATTTTATGTTTGGAGCGGTGGTTTCATGGACATGACAAACTACTGGGGTAAAGGCTCAGGTGGTGGTCGGAAAAGTTTTGGTTACATCGGAAAAGTTTTGGGAGATGTCTCATACCTCGCCAAAGGTAAAGCAGCTCTTTCAGGCAAGCCTCAGTTTAAAGGCTACAGAAAAATTCAAAATGTACCAGAGTTTATGTACTCGATCGGCAAAGTGAATTTCACTTTAAAGATCTCTCCAAGTTCAGTTCCAGGTGAAGCTGTTTGTGAATATACATCAGATGCAAGCAATGGTTTGACTCTAAGTTTCAGCCCTGAAAAAGCAGCGCAGATGACTGTCAATAAGGGAGAGCTCAAAAATGGAGTTCTTACTTTAAATAGCAGCGATGCAGCGTCATTCACTATAACAATCAAGCCGGCGAAGTAGGAGATACTCATGAGAATTTTACTTGCACTTTTAGTTTTACTTTCAGCAGCTTTTGCAGAAAGCTATAAAGTAGACACCATCACTTTTCCTCACTATGTCGCACCTGAAGTTGGCGGCTTAGCTTTTAATGAAGATGGTGAAATAGTCGTAGCTTTACGCCGTCACGGTATTTTAATCGCTAAACCAACGGATGATCCGAAAGCATTTTCTTGGAGAGTTTTCGCCGAAGATCTACTTCACAACTCCTGTGGTATTCAGGTCGTGAATAAAGGTGAAATCATTGTTTCACAGATGCCAGAGTTAACTCGCATTAAAGATACAGATGGTGACGGTATTGCCGACCTTTATGAAAATATCGCAGACTCTTGGGGTATGAGCGGTAACTACCATGAAACAAACACTATCACTCCTGACGGTAAAGGCGGTTGGTACATCGCTATCGGTACTGCCTCGCATAATGGCCCGAACTTTTACAATACAAAAGGTAAATTTAAATTAAACGGTAGAAGAGGTCGTAACTTTGCGGCGACTCAGTGGAAAGGCTGGGTTCTTCATATCGATACAGATGGTAAGACGACTCCTATGGCTTCTGGTTTCAGAGCAAATAACGGTATAGGTCTGAGTCCAAACGGAAAGTTATTTGTTACTGACAACCAAGGCGATTGGCGTGGTACTTCACCAATCTATCATGTTGAGCAAGGTAAATTTTATGGTCACCCTTCAAGTTTAGTTTGGGATGAAAAATTTGTTAAAGAAGTTTCCGATAACCCTCTTTTTTATTACATCAAAAATGACGCACAATACGAAAAAGACAGAACTCCAGCAGCGATAGAATTGCCTCATGGTTTTATGTGTAACTCGCCATCAGAGATCATTTTTGACACAAAAGGAAACTTCGGTCCATTTAAGGGACAGGGTTTTGTTGGTGACATCGCTGGCGGTAGAATCATCCGTTGTATGTTTGAAGAAGTAAATGGCGTAACTCAAGGTGCTTGTGTCTTATTTGCGACTAAAGGAATTCGTGGCGGTAACAATCGTCTAGTCTTCAGTCCTGACGGCAAGACTCTTTACACAGGTCAAACTTACAGAGGTTGGGGAAAGCCTGCTGAAGGCCTGCAGCGTTTAACATTTACCGGTGATGTTCCTTTTGAAGTTCAGAACATGTCTCTGACTAAAGATGGTTTTAAACTGACTTTTACAAAACCAGTTCGCAAAGACGTCGCTTCTAAAGTCGATAATTATGAAATGGCTAGCTACTTCTACAAATCTTCTCACAACTACGGTAGTGGTCAGAAAGATCTTAAGAAATTCAAACCAGTCTCAGCGACTCCTTCAGAAGATGGTATGAGCGTTGTTCTTAAGCTGAATAACCTTAAAGAAAGACACATCTTCGAAGTTAATTTTGCGGGTGACTTCAAATCAGATAATGATGAGAAAGTGGTTAATCCAAAAGTTTGTTACACGCTAAATAAATTGAGATAAGGAATTTTTAAAATGAAGAAACTATTAGCTCTATTTTTATTTATGACTTTTTCGTTTTCCTGTGTCGCTCAACAGGCACAGGTGAAACTTGAAAAGAACGGTGACAATGTAAAGGTTTTTCTCGGTGGAGAGTTATTTACTGAGTATATCCAAGGTGATCAAAAGTCTTACTTGTACCCAGTGATTGGCCCTACTGGTACAAACATGACCAGAAACTTTCCTATGAAAGATACGGTCGAAGAAGAACGTAAAGACCACCCATGGCATACGTCGGTTTATTTCACTCATGGTGCTGTTAACGGTAAAGACTTTTGGAATGCTCGTACAGACGATCAAAAAGCTTGCCGTATCCTTCTAGATGAGATAAAGACTGTTGAAAATGTTAGTCCTGACCGTGGTCGTATCGTAGTAACTCACAAGTGGGTTTATAAAAATGATCTGTACATGACAGACACAACAGAGCTTCATTTTTCTGGTGATGCCGAAAAGCGCATCATCGATTACAAAGTAACTCTTCACGCCTCTAACGGCGATGTAAAACTAGGGGATACCAAAGAAGGCTGTATGGCCGTTCGTATGCACTATAAACTTCGCGTCAAAGATATGGGCGCAAAAGTAGTTAACAGTGAAGGCATAAAAGGTAAAAAGGTCTGGGGAAAGAAAGCCAAGTGGATTTCATACTACAATGAAATCGATGGTCAGCAACAAGGTATAACGATGATGGATAATCCTGAAAACTTCCGTTATCCAACACCGTGGCATGCACGTGACTATGGTCTTTGTGCAGCGAATGCTTTTGGCTTGAAGTACTTCACAGGAAATAAAAAAAATACTGGCGACATAACTCTTAAGTCAGGTGAAAGCTTGAGTTTCTCTTACAGACTCGTTTTCCACAAAGGTGATCCTAAGACAGCCAAAGTAGAAACTATTTTTAAAGATTGGACAGGTAAATAATTTAAAATGAAATACGCAATATGTAATGAGACTTATGTCGATTGGACCCTTGAAAAAACCTGTGAAGATATAGCCTCGCATGGTTACAAAGGAGTGGAAGTTGCACCTTTCACTTTAAAAACCGATCCTACAGATTTAACCGAGGCTGAAGCAAAAGCTGCAGGTGAGACTATTCGCAGTTTTGGCCTAACTCCAGTTGGTCTTCACTGGTTACTTTCTAAGCCAGTTGGCTTACACATGACAACTCCAGATGAGGCTTTGCGAAGAAAGACTACAGATTTCTTAAAGCACATAGTTAGAATGAACGCTGCTATGGGTGGGGAAGTTATGGTTTTTGGTAGTCCTATGAGCCGTAGTCTGACTGGCGGATCGACTTATGACGACGCTTTTAAGCGCTCAGTGGAAGTCTTTTCGGAGATGGCAGCCGAGTGTGAGAAGTTTGGTGGAACTATTGCTCTTGAGCCTTTGGCGACAAAAGAGACTGACTTCATGTTTACAGCTCAGCAGGGTATAGATATATGCGAAGCCGTGAATAACAAACATTGTCGTTTGCACCTAGACGTTAAAGCCATGTCAGACGAACCCAAAGCTATCTCACAAATCATCCGTGATAGCGCTCCTTGGATAGAACACTTTCACGCCAATGATCCAAACCTTCGTGGGCCCGGAACAGGTGAAGTTAAGTACGAGCCTATCTATGAAGCTCTACGTGACATAAACTACGACAAGTGGGTTTCAATCGAAGTCTTTAAGTACGATCCAAGTGCTCCGGCCATTGCGAAAGAAGGAATAGAGTTTCTTAGAGCAATGGAAAAGAAAATTATGAATTCAGCCGAGGTTTAGTATGAAGTTCCTAGTTACAGTATTTCTTACAGTTGGTCTAGCACTTAGCAGCGCTGCTGAAGTTAAACCTCTTAAAATCCTTCAAGTTTCTGGCGGTTGTTGCCATGATTATCCAAATCAGCAACACATCAATAAGAAAGGCTTGGAAGCTAGTATCAACTGTAAAGTAGATAACTTTACAGAAGGTAAAGCTAAGAATCACCGTCACACTTTATTTGATAAAAAAGAGTGGTCAAAAGGCTACGATATAGTTTTATTTAACATCTGTTTTGGTGGTATAACTGATGATCAGTATATTTCTGATATAGTTGCAGAAACAGCTAAAAATGGCAAGGGTGCGATGTTCCTTCATTGCTCGCTTCACACATTTCGAAATGCCAAAGAAGGTGCGGTTAAGTGGCGTGCTCTTATGGGATTAAGCTCTAAGAATCACGGTAAGAAAAGTCCTATTTTGGTAGAGAACCTTAAAGAGAAACACCCAATCATGATTGGTTTTCCTCAGATTTGGCAAACACCAAATGGCGAGCTTTATAACATCTTTGCTAAAGGCGAAAATGTTGAAGTCCTAGCTAGAGGTCACTATCCAGACTCAGATAAGTACAACGCTTGTATTTGGACAAATAAATACCAGGAAAGCAAAGTTTTCGGTATGAGTCTTGGTCACCATAATGAAACGATGAAAGCTAAAGAGTACCAAGACGTACTAGGTCGCGGTGCACTTTGGACTGTAGGTAAATTGAAAGAAGATGGCAAACCTGCAGAAGGTTTTGCTAAATGAAATTAATTAGTCTATTTCTCGGATTATTTCTTCTCGCTTCTTGTCAGAGTTCAGCTCCCAAGAAACTAAAAGTTCTTCAGCTAGCGGGAGGTTGTTGTCATGATTACCCGATGCAGATGGGGGCTTTAGAGAAAAAGTTCGAGGCGTCGGCTAATTGTGAAGTAACGACTTTCATAGAAGGTACAAACCGAACACATAAGCACTCTAAGTTATTGAAACCAAATTGGTCAGATGGTTACGACGTTATTCTCATGAGCTTTTGTTATGGCCATGTAAAAGACGATGCTTACATCATGAACATAGTTGATGAAGCGTCTAAAAATAACAAAGGCTTAGTGTTTTTACACTGTTCTTTACATAATTTTCGTTCAACTCAGAAGGGTACAAATGCTTGGCGAGAGCTTCTTGGTTTGACCAGTAAAGGTCACGAGAAAAAAGAAACTCTTGTTTGTGAAAATACAGCAGAGAATCACCCGATCATGAAAGGCTTTCCGCAAGCGAAAGAGTTCCCAGTTGAAGAAGTCTACATCATTACTAAAGTTCACGTAAATACCAAAGAACTCGGTAGTGCTTTTGGCAAGAAAACTCAAAAGTTTCATCCGGTAATTTGGACGAGTGAGTACAACGGCTGCAAAGTTTTTGGTACGAGTATAGGCCACAGTAACGTGACCTACACCGATGCGGACTTCCTAAATTTAGTGAGCCGTGGTTTGCAGTGGACCGCCGGTACTTTGGAAAACTAAAAAAGATCTCATGTAAGCGCCCGCCTCATCTCTTAGGAGATGGGGCTTTTTTATGGTCTCCAAGGTTTGCCAGAGTCTTTGTGCTCTTGCAGAAACTTAGCATCGACTTCTTTGTACCAAGCGTGAAGCTTTTTACGCATTTCACTTACACGTTCAGGCATAGATGAAGCAAGGTCGTTTTTCTCGCCGATGTCATCTTTTAAATTATAGAGGTGCACTCGGCCATCTTCATAGCGCTCAAGAAGTTTATAGTCTCCCATGCGAATGACGCCTCCTGGTATACCACCTTGATTTGAGTAATGCGGATAGTGCCAGTAGAGAGTATCGCGATCGAGTTTTTTACCTTTTAAAGCTGGAGTTAAGTCTATGCCGTCGACTTTTACACCCGCATCTATACCGGCAGCACTCATCATTGTTGGAAATAAATCGATCGAGCAGATCATGTCTTCATTGACTGCGCCTGCTTTAGTCACACCAGGGTAGCGAACGATCCAAGGTTCACGAATACCGCCTTCATAAATCCAGCCTTTACCACCACGTAGTGGAAGATTACTAGTAGGAGAGCCTTCAGACGTAGATAGGCCGCCATTGTCAGAAGTGAATATAACAACAGTGTTATCTCTGACTCCAGCATCATCAATCGCTTTGAGAACCTTGCCAATAGCTTCGTCCATGGCCTCTACCATAGCAGCATAAGTCGGGTAGTTTTGCAGGATTCTGACTTTTCTTTTTGCTGTTACTGGTAAGACCTGTTCTTCGTCAGCAAATGCTTGCCCCTGTATTTTTTTAGCTTTCTGTTTATATTTTTCGACTAAATCTTTGCGACCCATTAATGGCGTGTGAACAGAGTAAAATGAAAGGTAAGCAAGGAAAGGTTTATCTTTATTATCTTGGATGAATTTTGCAGTCTCTCGTGCGAGTCGATTAGGTAGATGCTCGCCTTCAGGGCTTTCTGGTTTTAGTTGTGGGTTTTTAAATGGCGCAAAGTATTTCTTGCCTGTATATGGACCGCCTTTTAAGTGGCCGCCCATATTTATATCGAAGCCTTGCTTTTGTGGGTAATACTCTTCGGTTGGGCCCATATGCCACTTCCCAGCAAAAAATGTTGCATAGTTTTTCTTCTTGAGCCCTTCAGCGAGAGTTACTTCTTCAAGAGCCATAACATCATTTAAAGGAGCCGGTTTGAATTTACCCGGGCGTTTTCCTGAAAAGAAATTTGTTGCATCAACGCGAGTTGGGTACTTGCCAGTCATAAGGCTGTAGCGAGTCGGGGAGCAAACAGGATTGGCAGCATAGCCGTTGGTGAATCTCATGCCAGAAGCTGCTAAAGCATCGACGTTTGGAGTGTCGTAAAAACAATTGGGATTATTTGCACCTATATCCATATAGCCGAGGTCATCCACTAAAAAGACAACAAAGTTTGGTAGCTTTTTTTGTGAAAAAGAAGTGAGGCTGACGAAGAGGGTAATGAGAAAAAGGGCTTTACGGTACATAGAAACTCCTATTATTTTGTCTGCGTAATTTATTATTCGCTAAAATATCTGAAATCTAGCAAGGTCTATAAATAAAAGTATATTTTAAATATAAACTTAAATCATCAGTAAAGCCTATGTGCCATAGAAGTGACTAGTCTGTTCCGCTATGTGAGAAGTCTATTCCTGTTCCCATCTTATTGTAAAATGCAGAGACTGTTTCGGAAGCCGCATGACCATCGGCAAAGACGGCATTGGCTTTTTTTGTGGGATTGTGAATTGTCCACACGCGGCCATTCCAATCTGCTGTTAAGTTATCCACCCAAGATTTTTGATAGTTGGGTTCACTAGTATCACCATTTCGTGAATCGATGAGAAGCATAGTGTCGGAGCTGCTCTCAAGTCTTTCAGGCTCTAGCCACTCAAGCCAACGGCTGTCGGTATCGCCACTTTTATAAGAGTCGTTTGGTCCATTTACATTATTTGTCGTTAACTTGCGATTGACTCCATAAGTCCAAAAGCGAGCGACATTTTCCAGATTGCCATTTCCCGAGCTATCAGCTTTAGGACATGTATAAGCCGGGTTTTTAGTTACATCGATTATTCCAACTTCAGCTAAAAACATCGCCCAGCCATACCAACCGTTCCAGTCTCCTTGAGCAGAGCGAGATATAGTTACGAATTTTCCGGCACCATCAGTCATATAGGTGAAAGATGCCATATGAGACTGTCTTAGATTGCTAAGGCAAACTCCATTGAAGGCTTTTTCTCGAGCCTTACCCACTGAAGGAAGTAGTAGTGAGGCAAGTATGCCGATGATTGCTACAACAACGAGTAACTCGAAAAGAGTAAATTTCTTCATATTTCCACACGCATATTATGTTATAAATCATTTTAAATTATATGGCGCGAGGATAATCTTGGCAATGTTATTTTTGTATTTAATTGATAATTATGTAGATATAGAGTTTGAGGGAGGAGAAAAGAGTGGTTTTTGCCAGCACCTTGAGCTATCGAAGAAAAGGTGCGGCAGGAGAGTGTAGAAGATTACATTTGGTAGTGTACTAAGAAAGAAATACTACCAAATTCAACGATGTCTCCAGGGAAGACTTTAGCTTTTTCAACTTTATCAAGATTGTGAAAGCTGCCATTTGAACTGCCATTGTCTGTAAAATAAAAGTACTTATCCTTTATTTGAAGATGAGCATGCTCTCTCGAGATTGATGGATGGTCAATTTCGATTTCACACTCAGAACCTCTACCTAAACTAATTTTTTCGTGAGTCTTAGGTAAGATGGTAACGTCGGCACCTTCTTTTAGTGGTGTGAGTACTAAGTTCGGTTCCTCATTAAAGTCTTTGAAGATCTTTTTACAGCGACTTTCGAGATTTCCATATATATAGATGTACATGGCAAAGTTACCGATGTTTACAGTGGCATCTTCCTTGATTGGGTATGAACCAAGTGACTTGAGGTCGTTGATTTTTATACCAGGTCTTGCATGAGTTAAGTCTTCAACAAATGCGCCTTTTGGGGTGAAGTAAATGTAGTAGTGAAAAGGCTCTATGCCAGAACCTGTTAGTTGGTAGTCACAAGCGTTATGGCTGCCTACTAGTATAGGAATAGAGTCAGTATAACGTTCACCAGAGTTGGATTTTAGGAGCAGTTCACCTTCTGGATTGAGATCGATCTCGTGCTGTGTGTCAAGTGAAGTTTTGATCGTCGGATTTGGTTCATCGGCAAAATCGTTTGAGTGCATTCCCACATAAACAATGACTGTTGTGCCGATCTTTATGATCATACGGCTTTTAACAGGAACTGAAGCTTGGCGACACTTGACGCCATTGAAGGTGATCATGTCTTTTGCACCACGATCCATGAAGTAGCAGTGTTCGCCAATTTTAGCGACGACTATGTGTTCATCATCAACTGATTGATCCTTAACGACTATGTCACAATCTTCGCCTTTACCGATAGTAAAAAGGTCTTTATCCTGAGAGATCTCATAACTATTTTTCTCGTTGTTGCACATAACGTGAAAACTAGGTTCTATCAGGTTCTTTTGTGAATGTGGTTTAAAAATACCACTACTTCCAGACGTTCTGGTCATGGGAGGAAGATTTAATTGTGTTTGAAACTTTTCATCCATAGGACTGTACTCCTGCTCTCTTCGACACCTACTCTTTACATCACCATACAAGTAAATACTCTTTACCAACAGATATAGAGACTACTTAACTAGATTATACAAAAAACTTATGAATTATGAATGTTTTACTTGGTCAAAATCTTATATTCTTGAAGCGAAGACCGCTCCGAGGATAACAGCCAAGATAACTACTAGGCCAATGATGATGCCTATGCTTGAACTTTGGCGACGACGGCGTCGTCTTTTACCAATTGATTTAACTGAGTTGTTGCTACGAACACTCTTTTTTGGACCGGCTTTTCCACCTGATTTTGGTTTTCTTTGAGGACCAGCGATAATTCTATCAACAGCCTCACTTACTTCTTCCCAGCTTGTGAAGCGCTCATCGCGATCTTTAGATGCCATCTTATTGATTAAAGCCTGCGTAGCTTCAGAGACTTTTATATCAGCGTTAAGAACTTTAACGGCAGGTAGTGGACGGTTGATGTGCATCGCAACAACATCAAACGGATTGTCGGCGATATATGGTCGGCGACCAGTAAGAAGATAGAGAAGAACAACGCCTAGAGAGTACATGTCTGCTCTAAAGTCTATGTCAGTTCTGCCCTCTCCTTGCTCCGGACTCATGAAGTCTGGAGTACCTATAACTAAACCTTCTTCGTTTGAGCTGTCGTCAGTTCTGACTTTCGCTAAGCCGAAGTCCATGATCATCACATCCCCACGTGTGCTCACTCGGATATTTTCAGGTTTTATGTCTCGGTGAATCATGTTGTACTCGTTCCAAGCATAAGACATAGCATCGGCAACTTTAGCAACTACAGCAAGAGCTTCACTCTCAGCCATAGGGCCGCTTTTGTCGATACGTTCATTCATGTCAAAGCCATCAATGAACTGCATACTGATGTAGTAGACTCCGTCTACATAACCAGCTGTATAAACTGTAACGATGTTAGGGTGACTGAGACGAGCACCCATTTGAAGTTCTTGGATGAATTGCTCTACGGAATCGGCATCTTGACGAATTTTCGGGCTGATAGTTTTAATGGCAACTTGACGGTTCATTAAGAGGTGGCTAGCAAGGTAAACTTTACCCATAGCACCATGACCGATCTCATCTTGAATGAGATGATCTTCTATGACATTTCCCGTCTGAATTGAGCCTTGTAAAGGCACAGTTAACTCTGCTCCGCAACTTGGACAAGCTATATCATGTCCTTTGCGAGAGTTGTCAACTGCCATACATTCAGAACAATTGCCGCACTGAAATTCAGTTTCCATTAATCTTCCAATAATCTTCCAACACGCTGACAAAATAACGTAAGTCAGCACAAAGTCTATCTATTAAAATACTTTTTAAATGATATGAAATCCCAGTCACTACGTGGAAAGTAGTAACATATACAACATATATGTAGCACACATATGAAAAATCATGACTTCAAATCTCAAAAAATAGCTTAAATACTAACTGTTGTAAGTAAAGCCAAAAGAAGTGTTAGTAACAAGCTGGTATCATTTATATGTAATATTGAGCACAAAGACAAGAGGAAAGTGCCAAATATGACAAAAAAGATTATATGCCTACAACACAGATGCCGGCTTTGTCACAAGCGTCCATAACTTTATCTTTTTCGATGAAGAGAGTTTTACCCGTTTCGACAGCTAGTGTAAGTGCTTTAGCCTCAATGAGGGACTTAACTGTACGCATGCCTATACAAGGGACGTCAAAGCGCATGTCGTGATCTTCTTTGGCGACTTTTACAACAGTCACTCCACCGCGTCCTAGTTCACCACCTCGGAGGATACACTTGTCGGTACCTTCAAAGCCTTCAACAGCCAAGGCCGTACCTTTCTTAATAACTACAGTTTGGCCGATATTTAAACGACTACAGTCTTTTGCTAGAGTTTTACCAAAGGCGCAGTCGGCTTTTCGAGCTTTATTTATTTTGACTTTGCCCATGACGCCTTCTTTCGCAAGGTAGTCGTCAAGAAAAGTAACGGCAGAGATAACCTCAATACCGGCTTTAGCAAATTCATCACATATACCGCCAAAAAGGGTATGAGCGTTTCTTTCTTTGGTACGCCATAAAAGCATGAGGATTTTTAAGTCTGGTTTCATGCCTTTAAAGAGTCGGCCAGGTTTAACTTGGCCGCACATAGCAATCTTGGTAACACCATGTTTTTGAAAGGCTTTTATGGTTTTGCGAAGTTGGCCGACATAGACCATGTCGAGACTGTCACAGTGATTCGCTAAGTTTGGGTCAGTATCTTCGTGGAATCCCACTACATGAACACTCTTGACTCCTGCTTGTTTTGCAGCGTCACAAAAGAGGTGAGGGTAAAGACCTCTTCCGGCGATTAAACCAACTTTTTCCATAGTATCCTTTCTAAAATGATTCGTAAGATAGCGGCAAAGGTTTATTTTTTCAGGGTAAATAACAAAGAATATTTTCAAATTCAGTTACAGGGCGTGATTGTTTACTATACTTGCTAGTAGAACATAGGCTTGAGAGATGGAAAACTTTAACACAAGACAGACACTTATTTCTAAGATACGGAATCAGCATGATGACCGTAGCTGGGAAGAGTTTGTTTATTTTTATGAGCGCTACATTTTTGTAGTGATAAATAAAATGGGTGTGAACTATCAAGACTGTGAAGATCTAGTGCAAAAAGTTCTTCTTGTTTTGTGGGAAAAACTTCCAGAGTTTGAGTATATACCAGACAAGTGCAAGTTTCGTACTTGGATGAACTCTATTATTCGCAATGTTGTCGTTGGTTTTTTTCGAAAATCGAAAAGACAAAGAAATGACCTTGAAAGAGCTTCACTCCAAAAGCTCAATGAGAATCCAAATGAGTTCGATATCCCAGAGATATACGACCTTGCAGAGTCTGAGTGGAAGCTTCACATAGCAAACTTAGCATGGGAAAATATCAAAGATGAATTTACCGGTAAAGCAGGTGATTGCTTTATGAGGTTTAGTGAAGGCAAAACTGTAGACGAGATTTGTATAGATTTGGATATAAAAAAGAACACCGCCTATGTCTTTCGTAGCCGTGTTCAAGAAAAGTTGCATCGAGAGATTCGTCGACTCGATGCAGAATTGAGTTAAGTAAGCTCTCTAAATAGATTAGTTTTGATTCTCTTTATCAGCTAAGTAGTAGTAGTTCTGTTTGCCTTCCGCACCAATAACCATCTTACTTGGACTTTCTGCAGTAACATGAGAGTCAGCCCAAAGAACGTTAGTTTTTCCACTATGGCGACTCCCTATTCTATTAATATTTCCACTAGGCTTTCTGCAAACCCTTGCTTCCCAAGCATCATCATCTGTTGTATCACCAACTAGTAGAGTTTCTGTAGGCTCTGTGATGGAGGCAAACTTGTAGCCTTCATATTTTTGAGTTGTTGTTATACTTGGATCAATAGGGGCATAGGCTAAGTAATTGATGTTCCAACCTAAACCACCACCAGTTGCAAACTCTGTATTGCTAGAAGGGCAGTTAAATGTTCCGAGGGTTAGGTCTCCGTTTACATCAGTAGGCTGTTCGAGGTAAACGTTGATGTAACTTTTCCATGCTTGATTGTTACCTACACCAGTCCAGTTGGTTCCGACTGCAGCGACACATTTTGGAAGTCGATTATCAGAGCTCGATTTATACATCTCTACTGCAACCGAGATCTGCTTCATATTATTCAGGCAAACAACCTGCTTTGCTTTATCTCTAGCTTTGCCTAATGAAGGCATGAGTAATGTCGCAAGTATACCTATGATGGCAATCACGACTAACAATTCAATTAGTGTAAATTTTTTCACATACTGCTCCTCAACCACATTTCGATATTAGATAAATGGGAGCAGATGAACGATAATTGACACCAAAACTAAAAAAATATCAATTATCGTTAATTTTGTCTGGGAGATAGTAGTAGTGTTGCTTGCTATTTTTGCCGATCAGTAATGTTGTTTGCTTTTGAAGAGAAACATGGGAATCAGCCCAAATCACATTTATTTTACCAGAGTGCCGGTCGCCAATATTTTCTAATTTTCCGTGATGCTTCCATAGCAGAGCATTGTGAAAAGTGTCGTTGTCAACGGTGTCACCGATGACGATAGTTTCATCTGGGTTTGTTATGTCGAAGAGCTTATAACCTTGGTACTCTTCGTCATCAGAGTCAGTTGGTCCAAATGGTAAATACTTATTGCTCCAGCCATATCCACCTTTCATGTTCATAGCTGTTTGAAGCCTTGACGGACAAGCAAACACACCTTCGATAGAGTTACTGTCTATGTCTGTTTCTACGTTTAAGTATTTATTTAAGTGTTGTTTCCAAGCTTGATTATTTCCTAGATTTGTAGAATGGCCATTTATAGCGCTGACGCTCTTAGGAAGTCGTAAATTGTTATCTACTTTGTGCTGTTCTATTGCGTAACTCATTTGTTTTTGGTTACTCATACAGATGGCTTGCTTTGCTTTATCTCTTGCTTTGCCTAATGAAGGCATGAGTAGAGTAAAAAGTATACTTATTATTGCGATGATGATTAAAGCTTCGATGAGTGTGAATTTTTTCATTTTTGATTCCGACACAATTAATTATGTTAATTGAATAGAACTACTGGATCTGAAGTTGACACCAGTATCACTTTTTTATTGAAAGAGTTAATTCATCGGCGAACATTTGAGCGCCAACAACACTCAAGTGAACGGGGTCTTTTGAGCCTATTCGCAGATTTTTCTCGGAGCTTATTTCATGGCCAACTACTAGCTTTATGTTAGGGTTAGATTTTTGCATGTAGTTGACGGCGGTGGTCACTGCCATACGAAATTCATCTATTGTATGTTCAGACTTTCTAGATTTTAAAGTTTTTGTGTACAAAGGAGAGATACAGTAAATTTGCGCCTGTGGTTGTGCTTGAGTAGCAATGCTTAAAAATTCTTTGTACTTTTCGGCAAATTGCTGTGGTGAGATACCCGTATTCATATCGTTGTAGCCAATGAGAAGTGTGATTATTTCGACTTTTGGGAAATCTTTCAGCAACTTAGCGGCAGGAATAGAGACTTTGCCTCCGCCGACGGCGAGATTGTATAGATCGTAGCCTAAGTTTTTAGAAAGAATAAATGGCCATGTTTTATATGAAGCAGACCCTTGTCCAGTTCCGTGAGAAATGGAGTCTCCAAAAGCAACATACATCTTTTGTGGGGTCGATTTTTTAATGCTGGCAGAGTCATCGATTAACATTTCCTTGAAGGCGACCTTTGACCAAGATGGGAGTATGACTTCTATTTCACTCCAGCCTTTATCTTGCTTTTTATAATCAAAGATCATTTCAGTTTGTTTTTTTGAAAATTTCTTTTCAAGCTTGAGCTTTTTATTTTCATAGATAGCAAATTCAGAGCCCCTATTCTCTCCTTCTAAAGCGATAAACTTAAAAGTCAGAGACTGGCTGTTTGTTTTGAATTTTAAAACAACTCCTGATGTTGTTTGAGCTTTTTTGAGACTAAAGTTTAGTAGCGTTTTATCCATTGCTAAAATTTCACTTGAGTGTCTCTGAAGGACGAGGAGCCCATTTTCTATTGAGCTATAAAAAGCCCCTGTAAATGTAAGTTGTTGGTTCTTTGGAAGTATTTTTTGTTCTGCATGCAAAAGCAAAGTTGAACTTATAAGTAAGAGTAGTAAGCGGGTCATAGAGTTCTTTTATTTTATATCATAGTTTGGATTTAGAGTTGGCTTGGGAACTTGGATCTCAATTAATCGCTGAGCAAGATTTTGTTTTAGAGTCTCAGCCTTTTCTGGATAATTCTTAATTAGATTTTTACTTTCAGTTTTATCTTGTTGCAGATTAAATATTTCACTTTTGCAGAGCTGATGAGTATTTGGAGTTTCAAGGTGTTTGCCACGGTAACAACCTAGTCCTTATTATCCTAAATCATCTGCTAATATCAAAATGACATTTGGCGTATATGCACACCAGACGTTTAGAAGTAAAAAAGAATGTTAAGTATTTCATAGAGATTTATTTTTTCTTGTTCTTGGTAGGTGCCATTTCTGTGCCAATGGAACTTTTCCAAGTATTGAGTTTCTTTTCCATTTCTAAGGCTTTCTCAGGCATAGACTGAGCTAGATTGTTCTTTTCTGAAATGTCGTTGCTTATGTTATATAACTCAACTTTCTTTAAGTTGTGACACTGAATAAACTTGTAGTCGCCTTCCATAACAGCAGACATATTTGTATCTCCTGTTTGAGCAGGTCGACCAATAGCAGAGTGCCAAAATATTGCGCCGCGATCGTAGCTTTTTCCGGTAAATGTAGAGAAGTAGCTTTTGCCATCGAGATGGTCTTGTGGAGAAAAAGGTATACCGGCCATTTCTAGAAAAGTAGGATAGTGGTCAGTTCCAGTGATTCGCTGTTTAGTGATTGATGACTTTATTTTTGCGGGCCATTTAACAAGAAGTGGGACTCTATTTCCTCCTTCGTAAATCCAGCCTTTGCCATGACGGTATGGTAGATTTGATGTGGCTAATTCTCTTTTTGATTTTAGTCCTCTTGAAGATAAACCGCCATGATCTGAAGTTAGGACGATGACGGTATTTTCGGAAATGCCAAGCTCGTCGACTTTTTTGAGGATTTTGCCAATTCCATTGTCTAGCTTTTCAATCATAGCAGCGTATGCAGGATTGTTTTGGACAGTTTTATAAACTCCAGTAGTGTCTTTTTTCGCATCTTTGCCTGAAGACTTTCCACCATCCATTATCTTTAAGTCTTTTAATTTCTTTTGGTATTTTTCAATTAGGTTGGCAGGAGCTTCTATAGGCGTATGTACGGCATAGTGTGCCAGAGTTAAGTGGAAGGCTTTATCTTTATATTGTTCGATAAATTGTAGGGCTTCTTCAGTAAGTCGATCAGTTAGGTAGTCGCCTTCTTTACCATCAACAGGAGGGAAGTCCTCTTTTGATTTACCATTTTTAGTCTTGTGGAACGGGTAGAAGTAACTTGGTGGAGCACCAGCATGTCCGGCCATGATACTTGTATCCCAACCTTGATATTTTGGTTCACCTCCATGCCCGCCTAAGTGCCACTTGCCGATGTAGCCAGTCGCATAACCAGCTTCTTTCAGGTGTTCAGCAAATGTTTTTTTAGCAAGTGGTAAGGTATTTTTGCTCTTAATCCTTTTCGCTTGAAATAATTGACGTGCAGGGTACTGACCACTGAAGATTGCGTAGCGCGATGGCACACAACGTGGATGAGCGACGTAGGCATTTTCAAACTTTAGTCCAGAGTTGGCCATAGCATCGATATGGGGAGTTTCATATAATGTCGATCCGTAGCAACCAAGGTCTTGTTTGCCTAGGTCATCGACTAAGATGAAAATTATATTTGGCTTTGATTCAGCAAAGATTGAAGTGAGTGTCAAAAATAAGCAGCACAGTGCAATTCTCATAAATATATCCTTGTTTCTTTTTAGATCTTATGGGAATAAACTGGCGATAGTTGACACAAACTTAGTAAAATACCCTTGGTTAATGGTTGAGAATGTAATGAATGATAAGAAAAACTTTTCGATGAATATGAATCTACTGCAGCACTTTGATGCAGCGGTAGAAGACGAAGAGGCGCGCTTAAAGGATTCTGACCGTTATCAAGAGTTGTCTCAAATCGATAAAAAATACACTGAAATCAAGCCCTTGAACGAAGGGGGGATGAAACAGATAATTCTTTGTCATGACCGCTACACTGATCGAGATGTCGCTATGGCAGTCCCCAAAGATGAATTAGACGCCGAGGGCATAGATCGATTTATTGAAGAAGCTCGTATAACAGGTTCTCTAGAACATCCAAATATTGTCCCAGTTCATGAGCTGTCGATCGATGAAGGTCGCCCATTTTTCACCATGAAAATACTCGACGGTGAGAACTTAGGTGAAATCCTTAAAAAAATCAAAAGTGAAAAGTATGCAAAGGTTTATACTCAAGTACATTTGCTCGAAATTTTCTTAAAGGTTTGTGACGCTATAGCTTATGCCCATGCAAATGGTATTTTACACTTAGACATAAAGCCATCGAATATTCAGATAAATGAGTATGGAGAGGTTCTTGTTTGTGACTGGGGCTTATCGCAATACTTAGATCGCAAGACGTCTGTAAAGTCTAGTGTTATGGGGACACCAGGGTTTATGGCTCCAGAACTAATTCGTGGTGAGCAGTTAACAGAAAAAGCAGATATCTTTAGCTTGGGTAGCTTACTTTATTGTATGTTAGAAAGGCGCAATCCATTTGGTGATGGAGACGAGAAGTCGACAAAGCAAAATGTCCTTGTCGGTGAGTTCAATCATCCATTAAATTTACCTATCAGCCTTAAAGCCATTATTGAAAAAGCCCTATCTAAAGATCCAGATGATAGATACAAAGAGTGTAGCCTTATGGCGGATGATGTACGTGCCTATTTAGCAGGTTTTGCCACAAGTGCTGAAGGTGCAGGTTTTTTTACGTTGTTTCTTTTATTGGTTAAACGTTACAAGGTTTTGTCTGTGACGGTTGCCTTTTTTATCATTCTTCTTACAAGTCTAACTTCAGTGTTTATTGCAGACTTAAACAGAGAGAAAGCCATCGCAATTATTGCGAAGGAGGACGCTGAAAAATCGAGAGATATAGCCACTTTAGCGCAAGAAGATAGTTTGAGCGTGCGGAAGAATGCTGCGCCGCAATTTTTAAAATATGCTCGACGAGAGTTTTTCTTTCGAAATTATGATAAAACCTACGCTCTGGCAGATGAAGCACTAAAGCTTGATCCGGGTTTTGAACACGCACGAAACTTTATGGTCAATCTTTTGATCGGGCGACATGAATTTAACAAAGCTCTCAAATTAGTAAAAACTTTTAAAAATCAAAAGCCGTTTAAAGGTCGTGTAGAGTTAATTAACTTTTGTTTAGACCTTCAAAAGAAAGGTTCTTTAATTATGCAAGATGAGCTACTACCAAAAATTGCCTCTATGCGTTACATAAAGGGAGCTCCTGGAGTTAGACACTATTTTTTATATACGGCTACGATGAATTACCCGTTTGAGGAACGACTGGATTTTGCTCGACGGTATCTGGATAGTATTACGAAGTCAAAGTTTACTTTTGATCTTAAAAAAGAAGGGGAGAGCTTTTCACTTTCTTTAGCTCATAACAATGGTATGTATAGCATATCTGTTCTTAATAATTTACCAATCGTTGAGTTAAATCTTACACATACTCCAATAACAGATTTGTTGCCTTTAAGGAATATGAAACTTAGAAAGTTGAACCTTCTAGGAACAGATGTTTTAGACTTATCTCCACTTGCAGATACTCCTCTTGTTGAGCTCAATATTTATAATACAAATGTAAAGTCTATTGGGAAGTTAAAAGATACTCCTCTTGAAGAGATAACTCTAAATAAGCGTTGGATAGACGTTAAGTCTTTAATGGAATTTAAGCACCTGAAAAAAATAAATATCCCTCGTGGTGTTTTAGGCCGAGCTTCTATAAGAGAGCTTAAAACCAAATACAAGGTTGTAGAGTTTTAGGAAGGAACCTTAGGTGTTTTAAAGGTCCCCGATTGCTACTTCTTTGCTTGTTTTTTAAATAAACGTTTAGCTCCTCTCGCCTCTTCCCTAAGAGAAGCCGCTAGTTGCTGAATGAGCTTTTTGTTTTCCGGGTTTTGGGCAATGTTTACTCTTTCTTGAGGGTCTTTCTCATAGTCGTAGAGATCGATTGCTTCAATTGTACCTTTCTTATTTATCCACTCTATATAACGGTAGCGCTCTGTTCTAAAAGAGTATCCAAGTGAACCTTTACTATTAAAAGTAGTGATTATGCCTTCTCTAACTTTTTCCTGTTCCTGGGTGATAATTGGTAAGAGACTTTTTCCTTGAACAGAATTTGGAATGGCCAAGCCAGAAGCTTCAGCGAGAGTTGGAAATATATCAATTAAACCTGCTGTAGAATTTACTTTAATAGCGGATTTTTGGCCAGGAACTTTTATGATGAGTGGAACAATAGAAGCTTGTTCGAGGTTAGTGTGTTTTCCCCACATACCGTGATCGCCAAGGTGAAAGCCATGGTCGCCCCAGAAGACAATGATGGTATTTTTTTCTAGCTTTAAGTTTTTAAGTTGCTGAATAAGTTTTCCAACTTGAGCGTCGATGAAAGAAACACAAGCGTAATAACCGTGCATAGTTTCTTTTTGAAATGCCTCGTCAAAGACTTTTGGGACTTCTTTATAACTTCTTAGTTCATGGCTATCATGCCAGTTAAACTTTGTCGCAAATTTGGACTTCTTTTGAAAATTGTGAATTGGGAACTGGTCTCTTTTGTAGAGGTCCCAGTATTTTTTAGGAGCGATAAAAGGTAGGTGTGGCTTTTTAAAACCAACAGCTAGGAAAAAGGGCTTCTTTTCGGCAGCTAAGGACTGCATGAGAGTGATGCCTTTTTCGGCAATTTGTCCATCTGTCATTTCTTTGTCTTTACACGCTATAGAGTCCGCAAAGCGTTTGTTATTTTTATCTTTCATATTCTTAAACTGAAGTTTTGTAAATGGTATAGTCCAAGAAGGTTTATCGAGATCATTTTTATTATCGACACAACGTGGATCATAAATCTTGCCAACACCTGCAGTCGTATAGCCATTATTTGCAAAGTGCTGAGGCAGAGTTAGCAAGTCGGGGTTCACATCGCGCATCTTTGTTTTGAGATCCATCACTCCTGTAGACTCAGGGTAAAGTCCAGTCATGAGACTTGCTCTTGATCCACCACAAACAGGCCATTGACAATAAGTTTTCTTAAAGGTGGTTCCTTGCTCAGCCAGAGAATCAATATTTGGAGTTATGGCCAGTTTATCTTCATAACAGCCAAGTGTTGGTTTTAAGTCATCGACAGCAATAAAGAGTATATTTGGCTTCTTTTGAGCATAAGTATTTAGAATCAAAAATATTAGGATAGTTAGAACTTTCATAGAGTCTCTTGTTTTTACTATAATGAATAGCAAGGAGGAGATGCGAATTGACACATTTTATGAAAATATTATATGGAAAGTTTTCAAATATAAATGGTCTTGTTTGCGCATCTTGCGTAAATAGTACACGGCTGCGTCAAAAAAGTACTAGCTAAAGTCGGTAGTGGCGAGGTAAGTTCAATCATTGAATTATTAGCGTGGTGAGATAAAAAGTATGAAGAAAGTGTCCTGTGTGTTATTTCTACTTTTAGTAGGGATAGTTTCCGCAAAAGAGAAGAAGATCGATTTTAGTCGAGACATTCAACCTCTGTTATCCGAAAATTGTTTCCATTGTCATGGCCCTGACAATAAAAATAGGGAAGCAAATCTAAGGCTCGATGACGAGCATGCCGCAAAGGCAGTTTACAAAAAGAAAAAAGGTTTGATTGGCATAGTCCCTGGTCATCCTGAAAAAAGTACGATTATTGAACGCATGTTCACAGATGACGAAGACGACGTTATGCCGCCTTTGGATTCAAACAGAACACTGACTCAAGAGCAAAAAGAACTTATAAAAGAGTGGATCAAGCAAGGCGCAGAGTGGGGGACACACTGGGCATTTGAAAGAGCTGAGAGACCAGAGATTAAAAGTCTTGCAGGTACTGGTAATCCTATCGACGATATAGTTTTGGAAAAGTTGAAAGAGCAAAAGCTTACCTTTTCTCAAGAAGCTTCTAAAACAACACTTTTAAGAAGAGTGTCACTAGATTTAACCGGAGTTCCTCCAACAGTTGAAGAGCTTGACCATTTTATAAATGATAAATCACCTAAAGCTTATGAAAAAGCTGTTGATCGTTTACTTGCCTCAAAACGTTTTGGCCAAAAATTAGGTTGGGATTGGTTAGATGCAGCTCGTTACTCAGACACGGATGGTTTTCAGGGAGACCCAACGCGAACTATGTGGGTTTGGCGCGACTGGGTTGTGGATTCGTTAAATAAAAACATGCCTTTTGATCAATTTACAGTTTGGCAGTTAGCTGGTGACTTGTTGCCAAATGCAACAAAAGAACAAAAGATGGCCACTGCCTTTAATAGGAATAACATGCACAACGGCGAAGGTGGCCGTATTCCTGAAGAAACTCGTGTTGAAAGTGTTTTAGATCGAGTGGAAACAGCTTCTACAGTTTGGATGGGACTAACAATGGGTTGTTGCCGTTGTCACGATCATAAGTACGACCCACTTTCACATAAAGAGTACTTCCAGATGTACGACTTCTTTAACCAAATGTCTGAGACCGGTGGTCATGGCGGTGGTAAAAAGGCTCCAGTTTTAGACTATGCGACTAAAGACGAGCAGAGTAATTTTGATAAGCATAATGGCAAATACCTTGAAGAGTCTAAGAAGTTAGAAAAGTTTGAAAAAGATAATCAGGAAGTCATCGCGACTTACTCTAAAGCGGTTCAAGATTTCCTTAAAAAACCAGTAAAGAAAAGACCGAACTGGGAAATTAAGCGTTACATAAAAGATATAAAAGAAGTAAATAAGGCTCATCACGATTTAACTGCATCTCACCTCAAACTATTGGAAGCAAAATCCAATGCTTGGAAGAAAATGACGAAAGTGATGGTGATGGATACTGTTAAGAAACCACGTCAGACAAAAATTCTTGAAAAAGGTTTATACAATAAGCCAATTGGTGATGTTGTTTCAGCAAAAACTCCGGCGATACTCGGGCCGATCAAAAAGATAAATGTTGAGCCTGGTAAGGATCGTCCTTACAATCGTTTAGACATGGCGCATAACTTTGTCTCAAGAGATAATCCACTTACGGCGAGAGTAACAGTCAATCGTTATTGGCAAACACTTTTTGGCCGAGGCATTGTTAAGTCTGTCGATGACTTTGGTGTTCAGAGTGATAAGCCATCAAATCAAAAATTGATAGACTGGTTGGCGGTTGAGTTTATGGAGTCTGGTTGGGATATAAAAGGTTTGTTCAAAAAGATCGTTACGAGCAAAACTTATAAACAGGACTCTAGAATCACTCCAGATCATGCGCTGAAAGATCCAGAAAATAAATACCTTTCACGTGGACCTCGTTTCCGTATGCCTAGTTATATGTTGCGCGATCAAGCTCTGTATGTTTCGGGTTTGATGAATGAAGAAATGGGCGGCCCTTCAATTAAGCCTTATCAGCCTAAAGGTATTTGGGCAGAAGCGACATTTGGTAAGATTAAGTATAAGCAAGATACGGGTAAAGCTCTTTATCGCCGCAGTATGTATGTTTTCTGGCGCCGGATTGTTGGACCAACGATGTTCTTTGACAACTCGGCTCGTCAGATTTGCGATGTAAAAATGCATCTGACAAATACTCCACTTCATGCCTTAGTGACGTTAAATGAAACGACTTATGTTGAAGCCGCTCGTGTCCTAGCTGAAAAGGTTATGAAAGCTCATTTAGATGACGCAGAAAGGCTCAACTATGTATACCGTACCGTGACTTCACGTTCTATCGCTAAAGATGAGATGAATATCTTAATGAACCGTTTGAAGACTCTGAAGCAACAATTTTCTAAAGACCAAAGTGGCGCCGCACGATTTGTGAATGTTGGCGAATTTAAAAGAGATGCAGCCTTAGATGTCGTCGAGCATGCTTCTTGGACGGTAGTTTGCCAGCTACTACTTAACTTAGACGAAACTTTGAATAAGGAGTAAGCCATGACACCATTTATAGATCATCAACAAATTATGACTCGACGTTCTCTATTTGGCAAAGCTGCTATGGGACTCGGCGGTTTAGCTCTCGGCTCCATGTTTAAAAATGAAGCTATGGCGTTGCCTCCGGATCCACATGCACCGATTCTGCCTCACTATGCTCCAAAAGCGAAAAGAGTTATTTACCTTTTCCAAAATGGAGCCCCATCTCATGTCGATTTATTTGACCATAAGCCGATGCTTAAAAAGTGGCACGGTAAGCAGATCCCAGACTCTGTCGCGAAAGGTAAACGCTTTAGTACCATGAGTAAGGCAGATACACCACGTCCAGTTTTAAGTGAGATAAGTAACTTTAAACAGCATGGTAAATCTGGTGCATGGGTAAGTGACTTTATGCCAAGAACGGCAGAGATAGCCGACGACCTGTGTTTTGTTAAGTCACTGCATACTGAATCTGTAAATCACGCTCCGGCGATAACTTACTTATTGACTGGTGGAGAAATGGCTGGTCGTCCTTCTATGGGATCTTGGTTGAGTTATGGTTTAGGTAGTGAATCCGAAAATATACCGTCATTTGTTGTTATGACTTCAAGAGATAAAGAAGCCAGTTGTGGTCAGATTTTTTATGACTACTACTGGGGTAGTGGTTTCTTGCCGACAAAGTATCAAGGTGTAAAGTTTCGCGGTAACGGTGATCCAGTCCTCTACATCAGTAATCCAGATGGTTTACCAAGAGATGTACGCCGTGGCATGTTAGACGATCTAGCGCGTTTAAATGAGAAAAAACTTCAAGAAGTAGGTGATCCAGAGATTTCGACTCGTATTTCTCAGTATGAGATGGCCTACAGAATGCAAAGTAGTGTTCCTGAGTTGACTGACTTTAGTGACGAACCTCAGCATATCCTAGATATGTATGGGCCAGATGTAAAACGTCAGGGTAGTTATGCTTACAATTGTCTTATGGCACGTCGCTTGATTGAAAAAGGTAGTCGCTTTGTTCAATTGATGCACGCTGGTTGGGATCAACATAACAACCTCAATCATCAGCTTAAAATTCAGTGTAATGACACAGACGCAGCTTCGGCAGCACTTGTGAAAGACCTGAAGCAACGTGGTCTCTTGGAAGATACCTTAGTTATCTGGGGTGGAGAGTTTGGTAGAACGCCATTCCTTCAAGGTAAAATAGAAGATACCAAGCGTTGGGGCCGAGACCATCACCCTTATACATTTACTAAGTGGATGGCCGGTGGTGGCGTTAAGCCTGGTATTTCTTATGGCCAGAGTGATGAGTTTGGATTTAATGCAGTTAAGGACAAAGTTCATGTTCATGACTTCCAAGCGACAATTATGCACTTACTGGGAATCGATCACGAGAAATTTACCTTTAGGCATCAAGGTCGTCAGTTTAGACTAACAGATGTTCACGGACATGTTGTAAAAGATATTCTAGCTTAAACTAGTCATTTGGATTAGCCGTCCATAAACCTTGTGGGGAATTTATAGTTCCCTGACCAAGGGTAGAGTGGAGGCTGATATTTTGAACATGACCATCGGCAAATAGGTAATTATATTTTTCTTTGGCATTGTTTAAAAGATGCATACCTAAGTAGGTCAACCGTTGTTTTGTTGGCCTGACTTCTGAGTTTGTCGCATAACCAAAGTAACGAGTGTCGATTGCTATATCGCCAGTCGTTATAAGTTTGCTCGGTGAGTCTATCGCACCTATGTGAAGTGAGTCAAAAAAGCCAAGCCCACTTCTGTTGTAGCCGTAAGATGATGGGTGATAATCGTCGCTTGTTCTAGTCACTTCATCAACTGGACATGAAAAGATATTTAGGTTGCCAGTTATTTCATTTTTGGGAATAGCTGAACCCCGTTCCGGGTTTTGAATTTCGATAGACAAGTAAGGCGCTATATTTTCATCCCACATGATCGATGGGTTGCCATAAGCAACAAAAGTAGCTTCATTATTTGCTTCGGCCCATGCCGGCATTTTTCCTGACTTATCGGTAGTGAAGTGAGCGAAGCCAACACCGATTTGTTTCTGATTTGATAGGCATACTGCAGATTTTGCTTTTTCACGAGCTGTTTTTAAGGATGGCATTAGGAGTGAAGCTAGCAATGCAAGTATTGCCATAACGACGAGAAGTTCTATCAAAGTAAAGTTACGCTTGTCTTTATACATATTAATTTCCACACACAGTTTTTTTATAGTCGATAATTTCAATGAGTGAACTTTCATGTATCCTTGAACGATGAGAGTTCTATCCATAGATACATTCGTATAATATATCTTTTCCTGACATGGAATTGTAATTTTGAGTCGATTTTTTGCTTTTTACTGGTGAATTAGCCTAGTTTTCCTTATCTTTGTTAGCTTGCAAAGTTAAGCTCAACCCTTATACTTTTTAAGATTAAATAAACGAAAAATAGTCTTAGTGAAATGATCATTTCTGTACTAAATATCAAAGGCGGTGTTGGTAAGACAACAGTTGCCACCAATTTAGCCGTTGGCATAGCAAAAACAGGTAAAACTGTGCTTGTGATTGATACAGACACCCAAGGTTCTTCAGTGACTTGGCGTGGAGAAAGAGATGACTCTATGCAGCATATAACAGTTATTTCCTTGACCTCAGCAGCAGCCTTAAGAAAACAAATCATCAGTTTTCGAGATGGCTTTGACTGTGTAATTATCGATGGATCACCTCATGTAAATGCGCTTGCAGCTGTCAGTATAGCCGCTTCAGACTTAGTTATTCTCCCGGTTGGGCCGTCTCCACTAGATATATGGGCAACGGCCAAGATGGTGACCCAGATAGAAGATGCTCAGGCAATAAACCCAGAGATAAAAGCATCTTTTATCATAAATAAATTTAATAAAGTTACTTTGCTCTCTCAAGAAACTAAATCAGTTCTTGGTGAGTTTTCTATTTCTGCTTGTACAACGACACTTGGAAATAGAGTCGCGTATGCGGATACTATGACTCAAGGGTTAACTGCTCTTGAGTGGCACGATCCAAAAGCTAAAGCAGAAGTGACTGATTTTATCAATGAAATACTAGGCATAATTAGCTGGGAAAAGCTATCAGCTTAAAAGAAAACGAGTTTAATAAATGAAAAGAAAATCTCTTAATCTTGGTGGGGCGCGTTCTGCAGATGACATGGATAAAGTCATCAATAAGCTGAATGTCGATATGACCGATGCCGAAGCAGCAGCTTTAAAGAAGCCTGTTGAAAAAGAAGTTGAAAAGGCGCGTGTAACCCACTACCTCTCGACGGACATCTTGGGTGCACTCGAAGAAGTATATGACGACCTTCGCCGTAAGCTTCCTTATTCAGAAAAATCTAAGGTGAAAAAGTCTCACCTAGTCGATTTTGCTCTTAAGCATATTGTTGACGACTTTCATAAAAAAGGCGACAAGAGCATGCTCATGAAAGAGTTTGTTAAGAAATAGCCGATTATATTTTATAAATGTAACTTTATTCGCAGATAGATTGTTTGTGTCTGTGAGATAATTCCCTTTCATACTGTTATACACAGTAAGAACAATAAATTTGAAAATTTGCGAGAACCAATGAAAACAAATAAACGATTTTTAACACTTTCACTTTTATGTGCTTTTATGTGCATACTGCCTTCGATTTTTGGAGGAGAAGCTGGCGAAGCTCCAGAAACAGTCCCTTCTTTTGTAAAGTTTGTAACGACTATCTTCGGTCAAGATCCTGGCGCTCCAGCGGACTTCTTCGTCTTCTTAGGTCGTTTTCACCCACTTGCCCTTCACTTACCTATTGGTATGCTGGTTGTAGCTTTCTTTATGCAGGCTTTTGCGCTTTGGAAGAAACGTGACGATTTACACTTTCCATACTGCTTTGTTCTAGGTTGTTCTTTTGTTTTCTCTATGGTTGCAGTGTTGTTTGGTTCATTCCTAGCCATGCAAAATGACTACAATCCAGACCTCATAAATCGCCATGGCTGGGGTGGTTTACTTTTCTCTGCGTTGGTAGGTATTGCCTTTTTCTTTAAACTTTCCTTCTTGAAATCTGGTCAAGAAAAAGTCGTTCATAAAAAGATTTCTCTAGTAGTTATGTTCATCGCCCTGAACGTTATGTCATTTGTTGGTCATGACGGTGGTTCACTCACTCATGGTGAGGAGTACCTTTTCGACTATGCACCAAACTGGGTACGAGCTATTACAGGTCGTGATCCTAAGGTTGACCCAAATGCTCCGATAGACCCTGAGTTGAGCGTTTACGAAGGCCTTGTAGCTCCATTTATGAAGAATAATTGTTATGAGTGTCACAGTAATGCGAAGATGAAAGGTAAGCTTCGTTTAGACACTGTAGAGTTTATTCAAAAGGGTGGCAAAAACGAAGGCCTTATTGTTCATGGTAAAGCAGCTGATTCCTTACTTTATCAGTTAATGGTTACTAACGATGAAGACGAGATCATGCCTCCAGAAGGAATTCTTCCTCAGGATGACTTGGACTTTGTTAAGTGGTGGATCGATGGCTCAAAGAACGACAAAGACCTTTTTGAGAAGAAGATCAAAGATGCGAATGTTCCTCAGAGATTTATGGATATCAATAAAAGAGCTAAGTCTGCCAAGCCAGCTCATGCAAAAGAAGCAGCAGCTGTTGAAGAAGTTAAGCAACAAGTAGAAGAAGCTAAAGAAGTTGCTGAAACTGCAGTTGCTGCAGCAGAAGAAATGATCAAGCCTGCCGGAGCTGTTGACTTCATGAAAGATATAGCACCGATTTTTGAGTCGCGTTGTGTTAAGTGTCACGGTGAGAAAAAGCAAAAAGGTGAGTATCGTTTGGATAAAGCAGAATTCGCATTCACTGCTGGTGATTCAGAAGAGGCACCGATTGTAAAAGGTGACGCAGCAAAAAGTTATCTTGTCACACTTATTAAGATGACTGATGATGACGATGACGTTATGCCTCCAAAAGGTGGAGTTCTTACTGCTGATCAAATTGCTAAGATTGAAGCTTGGATCAAAGCTGGTGCGGACTTCCCTGCCGATGCTGCTCTAGCGGATAAGAGTAAGAAGTAATTCTTAAATAGACTTTCTTAAAAGCCGATCTGTTAATTCAGATCGGCTTTTTTTATAGATGTGGATTGAGTAGAGAAAACTTGAAGCTATTGCTTTTAAGTTGTTTAACTTCAGAGTGTCCATCAAAGTATGAGACATTTGTCTTGCCTAAATGTTGAGGGTCAGCAAAGTACATTGATCTCGCGCCACCGCTTGTGTTGGCTCCGCCAACAGCATTGAAAGTAAAAAAGTTTGGTTTGAATATATCCCATAGGTGGTAGTCGTAGCCGCTATCTTTGTTGCGTTGATTGTTTGCTTCTAAGATATAAGCAATTGAAGAAAGACTTTTCGGTAAGGAACTTATTCTATGAGTTCTTGTTCCTATATAGGCTGAGTTGTTTTCGTAGTGATCCATATCGATCGAATTAACCGTAAAATCTAATGGCACATCTTGGTGTTGGGTTGAAGGGCATTGATAAGCGCCAATCTTGGCAAACTCAGTATCCATCTTGTCTGTATTTAAGTTTCCCGTCCAGACATCTCCTCCTAGGTAGTGAATGTAACGAACGGCAAAAAACATAGTTGATGGAGCTGAATTATAGTCACCAACCATAAGCCCATCAAACTCCGTGGCATATAGATTCGCCGCAACAGAGATTTGTCTTTGGTTACTCATACAGACTTTAAACTTTGCAACTTCTCTAGCTTTGGCTAATGAAGGGAGAAGTAGGGATGCAAGTATGCCAATTATAGCGACGACAACAAGAAGTTCGATAAGAGAAAATTTTTTCATTTATACGGCTCACACGTTCACAGTTCTTTTTAGTTATTGTCTCTGTGAAGAGTTTTGTGACAAATGAAGAAGAGAAAGGTTTATAAGTGAGGGTTGAGCAGCCCCCAGTTTGTCCCAGATCCTTTAAGGTAAGTAACACTTGAGTGCCCATCAAAGTAAGATATGTTCATTTTTCTTAAGTGCCTAGGGTCGGCAAAATGCATAGAGCGTGCATTTGCTTCTGAGTTTGGGCCTCCAGAAGCGTTCCATGTAAATTTATTACTTTGGAAGACATCGTAAAGATTGTACTTGTGAGAGGGTGTGTCATGGATTCGTTTAATATTTGCTTCCATTAGGTAGCCTATTTCATCTAAACTTTTGGGCATGGAATCTGGATTATGAGCCCAGATGCCTCGTGAGGTGCCACCATTAGAGTTGTAGTACTCGGGCATATCTAAGGAGTTTACGGTGTAGTCTAAAACAACATCAGAGTATTGTGAAGATGGACATTGATAGGCATCAATCTTGGCGAACTCTTCGTCCATTTTTGCGACGTCTAATGCGCCCGTCCATACTGGACCTCCAACGTAGTTTAGGTATCGAACACCAAAAAACATAGTCGATGGGTCGGAGTTGTAGTCGCCAACAATTAAACCCTCATTGTCTGACGCATAAAGTTGAGCCCCTAGACCAATTTGTCTTTGATTACTCATGCAGACTTTAAACTTCGCGGCTTCGCGAGCACTAGCTAAGGCAGGCAGTAGCATTGAAACTAGAACGCCGATTACAGCTACTACGACGAGTAGCTCAACGAGTGTAAACTTTTCCTTCCTCATTCCTTTATCCCTAAAAATTGACGTTTTAACTTTAAGGTAAGGAAGATGGAGAGGTCATGCAAATTTTATAAGATTAAGTTATAAAATTTGCACATTTTGAGCATGAAAATTAAGCGTTTGCGTACTTGAGAAGTTGTCCGACAACTTCAGTTGCAGACTCAGGATTAAGTTCTTTTTTGTAGTGTGTTAGTATTTCACGACCAACGACATTTGCACCGATGTATGAAAGTTGTTGACGCATAGCAACCAGTACATGAGCACCGCCACCGCCACTGTGAGTTGCTATAGCAGCAGCTTTGCCATTGAAGGTCTCACGCCACTCTTCAGTTGAAGTACTAATCCAAGCCATCGCATTGTTGAGGACTGGAGGAAGACTGCCGTTGTACTCAGGAGCGACAAATAGCAGGCCATCGGCAGTTTTGACTTGTTCTGTGAGTTCAATAGCTTTTGTTTTGGACGTTTCGCATTTAGCTGGATACAAAGCCAGTTCTAAATCGACAAGATTGATGATCTCTGGCGTCGCGCCTTGAGCTTTAACTTCTTCTGCAAGTTTGTCACCAAGGACAACATTCATGCCTTTACTGGCAACGAGGATGATTATTTTAGCCATAATTATATTCCTGAAATTTTTTTAATGAAATTATCAGTGAATTGCTTTTGGTCAATGAGTTTTTCTGAAAGGAGCTAAGTATTGATTTTAGTGATAGTGACTATTGAAAGTTTCTTGCTGTCTTTTACTCAACAACTTCTTAACTTTTATAGATATTTTTGGAGAAATAAATGATTCGAAACTTTTTTATCCTGTTCTGCTTTTTACTGGCGGCTTCGACAAATGCTAAGAACATAAATTTGAAAATGCCGACTCTAGGAGGGATGTGTTTTTGGACAGATGTTAAGATAAATAAAGGCGGACGCATTCAGCAAAATGTATTAACAGGTCACTATCGACTTTTGGATCAAAATGACTATCGCTTGGCTTGGGGTGATTATAGTGACTGTTTGGATTCTTTTGTTGAGATTTCAAAATTGAACTTAAAGCCAAAAGTATTACTCATTCATGGCCTAACAATCAAGAAGAATTCACTTGAGCCACTACGCCAAGATCTTGAGAAAGAAGGCTACGATGTGCACTTCTTTCGTTTCAGTTGTTTTTATCAGCCTATAGAAAGTACGGCAAAGTCACTCAAAGGGGTTTTAGAACATATGGGTTCAGATGTTCGTTGTGTAACTCATAGTACAGGCGCGATACTCTTGAGGCAGTATGAAAAAGACTTTCAGAGCAAAGGTATATCCAAGGCTGTTATGCTTACGGCACCGAATAAAGGTGTAGTTTTAGTAGATTGGTTAAGAAAGGCGAAACTAGACTTTATCTTGGGAGTAAACGGGAAAAGGCTTCACTCAGGTAAAGGTTCATTACCAACAATCTTACCGGACCTTTCGGTTGATCATATAACTATCTCGGGAAACAATGGTCGCAAAAAGCACTATTTCCCACTTCTGGGGTTTTCTAGAGCTCATGATGGACTTTTGAGAACAGAGACGGGTAAGTCAGCTTCAGCATTGGAGAATATTGAAGTTGAGGGGCATCACTTTTTTATTATGAATCATCGACAAGTTAAAGAGAAAATTTGTCAATTCTTTAGAGACTAACAAGAAAGTTTGAAAGGGAAGGAAGGCGGGTTGCTGAAGGTCAGCAACCCGTTAATTTTTTTTGAGCTTATTTAAGCTCAGGAGCTTTGTACTTAACTCTTAAGTTTTGTAGTTCAGCTTTAAGTTCTTTAATTTTGCTAGCGTACTCAGGATTGTTGAATGAGTTATTCATTTCCTTAGGATCAGTTTCTAAGTCGTAAAACTCCCACTCTTCGCCATTTGGAACATCTGTGCCGTAGAAGCGGATGAGTTTATAGCGCTTAGTAGAAACACCTTCGTGTTTACGTACAGAGTGAGAACCGTGAGGGTACTCATAGTAAGTGTAGTAAAGAGACTTGCGCCAATCTGCTGGTTTTTCACCTTTAAAAAGTGGCACCATTGAACGACCTTGTAAATCAGCTGGGATTTCCGCTCCAGCTAGATCAAGGAAAGTAGTAGCGAAGTCGATGTTCTGAGCAAGATCAGTATTTACAGAACCAGCTTTTATTTTTGCTGGCCACTTAACAACAAGAGGAGTTCTGAACGACTCTTCGTACATAAAACGTTTATCAAACCAACCGTGTTCACCTAGGTAGAAACCTTGATCAGAAGAATACATAACGATAGTATTTTTATCTAGACCTTGCTCTTTCAAGTAATCCATAACTTTGCCAACACCTTGGTCAACAGCATAGATACAACGAAGATAGTCTTTCATGTAGCGCTGGTATTTCCAACGAACTAAGTCTTTACCAGTAAGTTTTGCATCTAGGAATTTTTGGTTCTTAGGGTTATAAGCTGCATCCCAAACTTTACGTTGCTCAGGAGTCATTCTGTAGTAGATACCTCTTTCGCCACTTGGTCTGTAGTTTTTATTTCTAGATTTGATCTTAGCGAACTTGGCTTCCATCAGAGCATTGTGCTCAGGAGTTTTGACTTTAAGGTCATTTGGCAAGTTCATAGTGACTTCGATAGACATGTCTTGCTTGTGAGCTGCAGTAGTTCGAGTGTTATAGTCATCGAAAAGAGAGTCAGGCTCAGGAACAGTTATGTCGTCCCACTTAGTAAGTAGGTCTAGTGGTGGGCACCAGCTGCGGTGAGGAGCTTTTTGGTGAATCATAAGCATGAAAGGTTTATCAGACTTACGTTTGTTTTTTAGCCAATCTAAAGACTTATCAGTAGTTATGTCAGTGACATAACCTTCATAAGTTTTACGACCTTCTTCTGTATCAAAGTCTGGCTGGTAGTAGTTACCTTGACCAGGAAGAGTCTCCCAATAATCGAAACCCTGAATTTTTCCCGCAAGGTGAGTCTTACCAACGATTGCAGTTTGGTAACCAGCTTTTTGAAGAAGCTTTGGAAATGTTTGCTGATCGTGATTGAAAGAACCTTTGTTGTCAAGCTTACCGTTTAGGTGACTGTGTTTACCAGTAAGAAGTGTCGCTCTACTTGGTGCACATATAGAGTTACCAACATAGAAACGGTCAAAACGCATACCTTCAGCGGCTAGCTTATCGATATTTGGCGTTGGGTCCATGTCTTTAAGGCGACTTCCGTAAGCTCCGATAGCTTGGAAAGCATGGTCGTCTGAAAAGATAAAGACGATGTTAGGGCGTTCATTTGCCATAGAAGGCAGTATCAAAAATAGAAGTAGCATGGCTACTTTGGTCAGACAGTTCTTCATTCATTATTCCTTTATAATTTATTCACACAATAGTTTTACACATGAGCAAATACGGAAGCAATAACTAAAGGTGACAATAAAACTAAAGAATATTTTTGAAAAAGAATTAATGGGCGATGAATTGCCTATTTGAGCAAAAAAATACGAGATTCTTCGAATTCGCTATAAATTTTGAGTAATCTTGTCTGTAGTCTGGCTATGGTTGATAAAATAATCTACTTGAGGATTCTTAATGAAAAGCGTGTTTGTTTTCTTCTTACTTACCATCATTGCCCTTGCGGCGGATAGGCCAAATGTAATCGTAATTTTAACTGATGATCAAGGTTGGGGAGACTTAAGTCTTACTGGAAATAAAGATATAGAAACTCCTCATATCGACTCCATCGGTAAAGATGGCGCTGTCTTCGAAAACTTTTATGTCGCTCCTGTTTGTTCTCCTACACGCGCTGAGTTTTTAACAGGCAGATACAGCTTTCGTTCTGGTATATGGAGTACTTCAGAAGGTGGAGAAAGAATAGATCTTGACGAAGTAACCATTGCCGATACATTTAAAAAAGCTGGCTACAATACAGCAGCTTTTGGTAAGTGGCACAGCGGTATGCAGTATCCGTATCATCCAAACGGACGTGGTTTTGATGAGTATTATGGGTTTTGTTCAGGTCACTGGGGAAACTATTTTGACCCAATTTTAGAGCACAATGGCAAAATCGTCAAAGGTAAAGGTTTCCTAGTAGATGACCTAACTGATCGAGCTATGAACTATATAGAAGCGAATCAAGAAAAACCATTTTTCGTTTATCTTCCTTACAACACTCCTCACTCGCCGATGCAAGTACCTGACCGCTGGTGGGACAAGTTTAAGAATAAAGAACTGAAGATGAAGTATAAGGCTTCAAAGAATAAAGGAACTGACTTTGTTAGAGCTGCTTTAGCGATGTGTGAAAACATTGATTGGAATGTCGGTCGCTTACTTAAAAAGCTAGATGAACTCAAGATCGCAGATAATACCATAATTCTATATTTTAGTGATAATGGGCCAAATAGCTCACGATGGAATGGTGGCATGACCGGAACAAAAGGTTCAACAGATGAAGGTGGAGTGCGCTCTCCTTTAGTGATGAAGTGGCCTGCCAAAATTAAGAAAGGAACCATTGTTCGTGAAATTACTTCAGGTGTGGATTTACTTCCTAGTTTAGCAAAAATGTCTAGTGTTCCACTTATGAGTAAGTTAGACTTAGATGGAGTCGATTTTTCTGGAGTTGCTACAGGAGAAGATAAAAGCGGTTGGCCTGTAGATCGAGTCATTTTAAATGGTTGGAAAGGACGCTACTCTCTTCGTTCGCAAAAGTTTAGATTAGATTATAAAGGTAATTTGTTTGATATAGAAAATGATCGCGGTCAACAGAAAGTAGTGAATGACAAGTTTCCAAATGAAACAAAGAAAATGTTATCGATCCTCGGAGACTTTAAGAAACAGGTTTCCAAAGAGCTTCCTAAAAAAGACTTACGACCATTCGTTATCTGTCATCCAGATTTTGTAAATACCCAAGTTCCAGCTAGAGACGGTAAAGCTCATGGAAATGTTAAGCGTTCAAACCGTTGGCCAAACTGTTCATTCTTTACAAACTGGACTTCGCTAAATGATAAAATTACCTTCGATGCAGAAGTTGCCGAGTCTGGTGAGTTTGAAGTCGAAATCTACTACACTTGCCCAGAAGATTCAGTTGGTTCCACTTTTGAAGTCAGTTGTGGAAAAAATAGACTAGAAGCAAAAATAACCGAAGCTCATGATCCGCCACTTGTTGGTATGAAAGAAGACAGAGTAGTTCGCGGAGAGTCTTACGTTAAAGACTTTAAAAGGAAAGTGATTGGCACGATCAAATTGGATAAAGGTCCTGCAACTCTCACTCTAAAAGCCTTGAATATCCCAGGTAAACAAGTCATGGACTTCCGTCTAATGATGCTAAGAAGGCTTTAAAATTTCATAAACTCACTGAGCTGAAGGCAGGCTCAGTGGGTTTTCCCATTTAGCTCAAATAATTCATTGCCAAGTTTTTATATATCTAAAAGTTAATCTTCATTTCTTCTAAATATAAAAATATCTCCTTGAAATTATCATATATGTTAATTATTTTAATTGACGTGTGATAAGCTATGGGTATGTATGATGAAAAAATGTGGATTTACTTTAATTGAACTATTGGTCGTAGTCGCGATAATAGGGATTCTCTCCTCAATTCTCTTACCGTCTTTGTCAAAGGCTAGAGAGAAAGGCAAAACAGTTGTCTGTATAAATAATATGAAGAGTATTGGCATAACGACTATGATGTATCTTGGTGATTATAAAGATACTTTTTATCGTCAGTGGGATACTTATGATGCGCTAGATTATTATGAGGATGGTTCACTAAATGTAACTAGGTTTGGGAACTACCAAGTGCCTTATGACTATTATTATCTAAATGCCAAAAAAGCCTTTCAATGTCCTTCTTTTACCTATGACAGCGAAGCCGAGGAGTTTGCTTACAGTTATGGCATGAGTACTTTTTTACATGGCAAAAGGTCTGCTACAATTGACCACCCAGCTAAAGTCTTATTTACCGTCGATACGAACTTCGAGTGGCTACAAGACAATCAATCTCAGCGGGTAGATGTTCGCCACGGCAAGAACCTAAATCACTTGTGGTTAGACGGTCACGTGACCTCTCAAAAGTACACAGCATTTTATAATAACTTGCAATGGGTTTACTACGATCGTTCTCAAACATCGTGGACGGGTAACTTTACTTTAAATTTTCAGTAAGATATTTAGAAAAACATGAAAGGTATTGATTCTCACTCCGTATTCTTACAATCTTGATAAAGAAAAATGAATTTGGAGAGTATATGAGTTTGTATCGTGTGTTATTTCTACTGATGAGTTTTGCTGGCTTTTCGCTTCAGGCTGAAAAAGTCGATAAGCCTAACATTATTTACATCCTTGCAGATGACCTTGGTTATGGTGATCTAGGATGTTATGGCCAGAAGGTTATCCAAACACCAAGACTGGATAAGATGGCAGCAGATGGTTTGAAGTTTACGCAGCATTATTCAGGTAGCACAGTTTGTGGTCCTTCAAGAAGTACACTGCTTATGGGGCAGCATACGGGAAATATTTTTTTACGAGGAAACGGCATGCTTCAGGTTCGTCCGAATCCAGCCGACATGACTTTTCCTTCTGCTCTTCAAAAGATCGGTTACAGTACGGCGATGATCGGTAAGTCTGGTCTAGCTTGTAACAGTGATGATGGCGCTTTGCCAAACTCTAAAGGTTTCGATGAATTCTTTGGATTTACTTCTCATACTCAAGCTCACTGGTACTTTCCAACCTACCTTTGGGATAACGGTAAAAAGGTTGAGTACCCGAGTAATACTCTTCACGATGGCGACGACTACAGTAGTGACCGCGTTATGGATAGAGCACTCAGTTATATCGAGTCTAAAAAAGATAAGCCATTTTTCCTTCACTTAGCATTTCAGATTCCTCACGCAAGTTTGAGAGCAAAAGAAGAATGGAAGGCAAAGTATCGCCCTATTTTGAAAGAGAAGTTATTACCTGAGAAAAAGCATCCACACTACTCGTATGAAAGAGAGCCAAAAACGACTTTTGCCGCGATGATCTCTTATATGGACGACAACGTCGGTAAGGTTTTAGATAAGTTAAAAGAGCTCGATATCGATAAAAAGACTTTAGTTATATTTGCTAGTGATAATGGCGCTATGCAGGAAGGTGGACATAAGCGCGATAGCTTCGATTCCAACGGCGAACTTCGCGGTGGTAAAAGAGACCTTTATGAAGGTGGCGTAAGAACTCCATGTATAGCTTACTGGCCGGGAACTATTGAGCCGGGACGTGTAACGGATCACTTATCAGCATTTTGGGATATCTCACCAACAGTTCGCGAACTGACTGGTGCGGCTGAACAAGCTGACACTGACGGTATATCTATGGTACCAACTCTTCTTGGTAAAGGAAATCAAAAAAAGCACAAGAACCTTTATTGGGAATTCTTTGAACAGGGTGGAAAACGCGCAATTCGTCAAGGTAAATGGAAGCTTATTTACTTCCAGACAAATACTAATAAAACGCCAAAGTGTGAACTCTACGATTTAAGTAAAGACCCAGGTGAAGAAAAGGATATTTCGAGTAGTTATCCGGAAGTTATTTCTGAATTGACTAAGGAAATGAATCGCCAGCATACTTTTGCAGAGTATGAAAGGTTCCGCTTTGCGACTGAGAGACCGGCAGATTATAAATTTCCTACTAAGAGAAAGAAGAAAAAGAAGTAAGACAGTCTCTATTTGATTTTAAGGTCGCACTAGTTGCGGCCTTTTTTGTGCCTAGGTTTATGAAACTATTTTGGATCTGGGGAGCTTTTGCCTACATGCTCATATTTTTGCATCTGCCTTTGTAACAGGAGAGCTCAAAAGTTGTTTGAACTTTTGAACTTAAATTGTGTGGGATTCAAAAAATGAAAATATTTCTGATTAGTCTTTTGCTTATGGGTAGCTCTTTTTGCAATGACAACTTCACTTGTGGTCAGCTAGCGTTTCCAGCAAAGGGAAACATAGATTTTGATCAAGGAACTTATGAAGTTTGGTTTAAAGAAGTAAACCCTCAGAAAGGAGTTTATGAAATAGGCGCTTCGAGCAATAGGCCAGTGTGTTTGTTTTTAAATGTCATCAATAATAAAAGCAAAAATAATCGAAAGACTGAAGAGTCATTTATGCGCTTTGGTATTTTCACGGATGGCAATAGACACAGTATTGGTACAGGTTTTTTGAATGATAATGCAAGAGTTGGCTTTGTAACCAAGTCGGCAAAGTTGTCTTCGGAGTGGAACTACGCAGCTATAACATGGCAGAAGATTTCGAAAGAAACGTATAAAATCATTGTATATCTTAATGGTGAAGAGGTTCGATCTAGCGAACAAAAGTACTCGCCTTTTAAGAAAATCGAGAAGTACGCGCAGGTCTATATAACCCGTTCAGCTAGTTACCTTAAAAAAGGTAATGATAGTGGTAGTATAGGAGTTATAGATTCATTTCGTATTTCGAAAAAAGTTCGTACTCTTACAGAGATAAAACAGTCGTTTGAAAAAGGTTTTGAAGCAGATAAAGAGACCTTACTTTTTGACGATTTCTCCAAAGTTGTTCCAGAAAAGAAATATAACATTGTCAAAGCGGCAGCAAAGCCAAATGAAGTAAGTGGTAAAACTTCTCATAAAAGGAAAAGTCAAAGAGGTATATTTTCTGGCCCTTTCAATCTTGTTGAAGGTCGAAATGGAACCCAAGCAGTAGAATTCTTCTATAGAAAGTAAGTTTGGTCAAGAGTCTACTTGCTGTTTTGATTCTGGTAGGTCAGACTTAAAAAAAGAGTCGCTGAAGCAAGTTAAGCGACTCTTAATATAGGTTTATTCAGGCTTTAGCTCTTCACCATTTTTTACTGGATATTGTGCTTCAGACTTACTTAGTTCGACTTTCATCGAAGCCAACATTCTCTTTAAACTTTCTTGGTCAGTCTCTGCAAGATTCTTTTGTTCGTATGGATCACTTTCAAGGTTAAATAGCTCGTAGTGTGTACCATTTTTTGGGAGATAATGATAAACAAGTTTCATATGATTTTCTCTATAACTAGTGAAGTAACTACTTCTATGACTGTGAGGAAAGTGCATGAGAAACTTTTGTGGACGAGAACCTTCTTGTTTGGCAAAGTATGAAGTCAGACTATGGCCATCAATAATATGATTTTTGGGTTTAGAGATACCTGCCATTTCAAGAATGGTTGGGTAGAGGTCTGTAACATCAGCAAAGTCTTTAGTGACGACTCCTTGCTTAATAGGGAACTGCTTTTGAATAGCTGAGCTGCTAGATGCTTTCGCCCATGACGCGATAAATGGCACATGCATACCACCTTCGTAGTGAGTACCCTTCTTACCTCTTAGTGGAGCAGAACAGGCAATGTCGTGTATTGGACCAAGAGGTGCATCACTGCCATTGTCACCAAGAAAAATGATGAAAGTATTTTCTGCTACTCCAAGAGAAACAAGGTGCTTTCTCATATCGCTAAGAGATTTATCGATTCCCTCAATCATTGAAGCGAAAATTTTTGCTCTTTTATCTTTTTTAGAGTTTTTGTAGTTATCGACAAAACGTGAATCGGGTTCGAAAGGCGAGTGAACGGCATAGTGACTCATGTAAGTGAAAAAAGGTTTTTTTGCTTCAACTGCCTTTGATATCTCTTTGTTAACTTCAAGAGTCAAAGCTTCTGTTAGGTAGATGTCTTTGCCATGGTACTTTTCAAGACCTGGGACGGCTCTTTTTTGGCGCTTTGCTATACCATTGCCAAAGTTTAATTTTCCGTAGTAACTTCCCGGTTGGCCGTTTGCACAACCAGCGATATTTACATCAAAACCGAGTCTGTCAGGGTGTTCTCCATCGTAGCCTTTTGGGCCAAAGTGAGCTTTTCCGCAGAAGATGGTTTTATAACCAGCTTCTTTCATAACAACTGGAAGTGTTATATCTTTTTTTGTTAAGCCTTCCCAGTTCCATTTTTCTGGACCAAAAGGACCGCGGTTATTTGATTCTGGTTTGATCCACTGAGTCGTTTTGTGCCTTGCAGCAGTTTGGCCTAGCATAATAGAAGCTCTTGTTGGAGAGCAAACGCTATTTGCATAAAATGTTGAAAACCTTACTCCACTAGCTGCTAGAGCTTCCATGGCAGGAGTTCTGTAAAACTTGTTGAGCTCATGTGTTACAACTTTTCCGGATTTGTCAGTTAAGAAAGGGACTGAAGTATCCATGACTCCCATATCGTCGATCAAGAAAACTATGAAGTTTGGTTTTTCTGCCGCAAAGGAGAAGCTGCAGCTCATCAAAAAGAGTGTGATAAATAGTTTCATTTGTATTTCCAGTAGTTAATTATATTGAGCAACTACTCTGCTTAAGAGAGCACTATGACGATAAAAATCATAAAAGAAATAACTTTGTTTTATACTGTGAAATTATCGTGAGATTCTTGTAGTTTTGTACAAAAAAACCGGCACGAAATCAATTCCGTGCCGGTTTCAAAAAATTATAAAGGAGGTTGTATCAATCCTTTGGAATCTTACTATCCCACCATGTTTTATTTGGCTTATAGTCTGGCTTTAGGTAGTTAGCATGTCGTTTCTCAAGATTATTCATGTGCTTTGTCGAAGCGTCTTTAAGCTGTTTCTCTTTTAGCTTGGCGTTAAAGCGAGAATCTTGTTGAGGGATGCGTGCGTCAGTTTCTTTTAACCAACTGTTAAGCTTTTGGCGTAGTTGCTTCGCCATCTCTGGATTTTGCTTGAGAACGTCAGTTTGTTCTCCTATGTCACTTGAAAGGTTGTACAGTTCGTCTCTACCATCTTCATAGTAGTGAATCAGCTTCCAGTTACCGGAACGAATAATACTTGAAGGCTCGCCACCTTGATTACCATAGTGTGGGTAGTGCCAGAAAAGATCTCTTTTTGAAATGTTTTCGCCTTTGAAGAGTGGGACTAAACTAACTCCATCTTGATGCTGATTTGGCTTCAATTTTAAGCCGGCAAGTTCAAGAATAGTAGGGTAGAAGTCTGTTCCAGTAGCAGGGACTTCAGTGATAGAACCTTCTTTTGTGAGACCCGGTACGTAAATGTAGTAAGGCTCACGTATGCCGCCTTCCCATTGACGTCCTTTGCCTCCGCGAAATGGAAGAGAAGAAGTCGAGAATGCATCACCAGAAGAGACACCACCGTTATCACCAGTAAAGATAACAACCGTATTTTTATCTTGACCTGTTTCTTTTAGTTTTGCCATGACTACACCTATGGCATCGTCCAAAGTTTCCATCATACCAGCATAAACGGGGTTATCCTGAACTTGACGAACAGCTTTAGTTCTATCAAAAATAAAGCGTTTTTCAGCCAAACCTTTTGCGACAGCTTTCTTTTGGTATTTTTTCCAAAGTTCTTCAGTTGTTTGAATTGGGCCATGAACGGCATAAAACGAAAGATACGCAAAAAATGGTTGTTCTTTACCTTTTTGACTCTCGATAAAGTTGGCAGTGTCATTTGCCAGTCTAAGCGTAAGAGACTCGCCTTTTGGGCCACTTTTCATCTTAGGATTTGTATAAGGAGAGAAAAAACCCCCAGGAGGAGATCCACGATGATGACCACCGATGTTTATGTCGAAGCCGTGATCTTCAGGGAAGTTGCTTTCACCACCCATATGCCACTTGCCGGCGAAAAATGTCTTGTATCCACCTTCCTGCATGGCTTCAGCTAAAGTCGTATCTTCTTTCGGTAGAGCATGGATGTACTCAGATGGTAAGACTTTGTCATTTCGTTTCCAGTTAGTACTTGTTTTGGCGCCGATCCAGTCAGTTATTTTGTTTCTTGCAGGGTAAGTACCTAACATGATTGCTGCTCTAGATGGAGAACAGACTTGGCAGGCAGCGTAACCATTTTGAAAGCGCATGCCGCTTTTTGCTAATGCATCGATATGGGGTGTTTCATAAAAACTACTACCTTCGATACCTATATCCATTTTGCCTAAGTCATCGACTAGGAAGAACAGGAAGTTTAGTTTTTGCTCGGCTTTAAGGTTTAAGCAAGACAGGAACAATAAAGATAATACGACAACTTTTTTCATACATCACACTTATTTTTAGTTGAGATAGCTTATTTGCTAGTTTAATTGTGTGTAAGATAAGGTCGATAATCTATAGAGTGAATGGCAGATCTGGTAAATAAGATGGCATATTTGATACGCCAGGGTGTGAAGCGTACGGACTCGCCTTGGCAAGTCCTATATAAAAATGTAGCTAAGCGATACAGCGGCCTAGCATAGAAATGACGGCATTTGCTTCACGGTTATTGTAGCCCATTTTAACCATTTCGGCACCGACTTCTTTAGCTTTATAAGTTGAAACTTCAGTTCTAAGCTCTTCAATTTTCTTTTGAAGCTTTAGATTTTCTTGTCTCAATAAAGCAAGATTCTTAAATCCCTTTTGAATGTCCCTTTGTGAATACTTTTTATTCATTAGTACTTTCCTCAGGTTCACGAAAATATGCTTATTTTCATGTTAATTTTCCACCAAAGTAAGACGAGTTTAGTTTAAAATCAATGCACTTTTGTTTTGAAATACTTAACAAATCTCGTCATAAAAGATGAGTTTATAGAGTCTATATTTTTAATTAGTTGTTGTGACTTGTTCGTTAAGCAGAAAGTTATTTTGCTTCTACATTTTACCATGTCATAGATTAGCATAGTGGAATGTTGTTTGAGTTTAGGGCTATTTTTTGCAAGACTTTTTTACTTATTGACTACTTGCCTTAGTTTTGTAAATGTCGTTAACAGTGAAGTCATAAAGCTTTTCTTTTTACGCTCATTGGTGTTCATTAGCGTATGAAAAATAATGAGAGTTTTACATGAAGAGTACCGACTTGTCGCCGATCCCTCGCTTATTGGGGGATATGTATGGCTCCTTTGTCTTTATCGCCTCGTGCTGCCACCTTAACTTTTTAGACGTATTAGATTCTTCGCCAAAGCTGTATGAGTCTATCAAGTCAGAATTAGGTTTAGCTGATCGTCCGATGATGGTTATCTTGCCAGTCTTAAGTTCTATGGGATTAGTCAAAATATCCTCTGAGAAGTCAGTTAGTTTGACTGAAATGGGCTTTGGCCTAAAAAAGAATTCTCAACCACACCTTTGGGACTATGTAAATCTAGAAGCTTCAGAACCAGGAGTTTTAGAGATAGTTGATTTGCTTAAAAATGACGGAGTCGATTCGGAAGAGGGGATCGCCTACTGCAAAGAAGAGGAAGGTGCATCTCCAATGGATAATCCGGAGCTTGCGGAGTTTCTAACTAAAGCATTAGCAGGCCGTGCTGAGATGTTGGCTCCTATCGCAGCTAGTGAGATTTCACCGGGAGAACATTTACTAGATATAGCAGGAGGTTCTGGCTTTTTTACTTTTGAGTGGCTTCGTTTAAACCCAACTAGTTCAGCGACTCTTCTTGATTGCCCTGCAGTGCTCGATGTTTCTAGAAAGTACTTAGAGTATTTCTCTAAAAAATACTCGGATGAGACGATTGCATCACGAGTGAACTTCTTGCCGGGAAATATGATGACAGATGATCTACCTAAAGCAGATATAGTACTGACTGCGAGTATTTTTCACGATTGGCCAGAGGAGACTTGCTTAAGGTTGGTGAAGAAGTTTTCGGAAGTCATCAATGAAGGCGGTGAATTCTGGATTCACGATGCGTTTTTAAATGATGACTTTAGTGGTCCAAAGTGTGTGGCAGACTATTCGGCAAAACTTTTCAAAGTTACCAAAGGAAGGTGCTATAGTAGAGAAGAGCATTTTACATGGTTAAGCAAAGCCGGCCTTCGTCCTGGTAGAAAGGTGGATACAGCTTTGGATTATAGTTTGATCTCAGCGCTTAAGTAACTGAAAATTTGGAAGTAGATGACGCAAGTGAAAGATATATCTTGGGAAAAAATAGAGAGTTATAGAAAAACTCTTGAGATATATGCCTATGCGCTACTTCGCGATAAACAGAAAAGTAAGGTGGTGGTAGAAGACGCTTTGCGCAAAGCGTTGAAAGAAGTGCAAAGTATTGACTCAAACTTTCTGTTTTCATCTCTTAAGAATCGTACAAAAGAGCAGATAAGTAAACAGCAAGGTATTTCGAGTCGTTACAACCCAGTTAGCGATAAGATCATCAGGTTGGTTTCAACGAGCTTAGATGAATACCTAAATGTTAAAGCACATGAAAATCAGGGTATTTCTCAGAAGAAGTTTAACTTTGAAGAGCAGTATGTTTCTTTAATAGATAAGTACCTTAACAAGACTTTAAGTTCTGAAGATGAACAACGATTTCTAGGCGTTCTTGGTGAAGCAGAGAATGGTAAACGTTTGGTCGAGTATTTGCTTAACTATAGCGATATAAGGCCTGTCAGTAAGGGCGTTTCAGTCAAAATAGCCTTGTCTGTAGTAGGAACCGTAGCTTTTATCTCATTATTAATTTTCTGGGCAGGCATGGCGGATAAATACTCAGAAGAAGTAAGTATCTCAAAGTTAGATCCTGGTATAAGTCAGATACACGGTGGACTTTTTAAAGTTGGGGATAAGGTTCGAGTTAAATCTTGGACGAATTTTGAATTTTTAGACGGTTCAAGAATTAAGCTTAATGGTGAATTAGAAGTTATTTCAAAGGAACTCATTTTCCTTAAAAGTGGCAAGGTGCGCATGGAAGTGGCTCCGGATGACGGCAAGCAGTTAGTTCTAAAAACTAGTGACGCTCAAGTTCATGTTACTGGGACTGCCTTTGAGTTAGAAAAGAGCCCTTATAGAACGGCTGTTGCAGTCGCTGATGGAGAAGTACATTTTCTCTATGATGGTAAAAAGAAGAAACTTACTAAAGGTCTATCAGCTATAACGGCAAATGGTAAGATCCTTACATCGACGCTTGGGACAAATCACTTAAAGTATCGTATTTATAACCAAGCTTTACAGAACCATGAGTCTATGAGGTTTTATTTGCCTTTTGACAGCCAAAGTCCTTTATCCATATTTGGTGAAGGTATGTCGACTGCAGAACTTAAAAGGGGACGTTTAGTTAAAGGTCGAACGCCATTTACTCAAGCTGTGAGAAACGGTATGATTGATTTACAGAAGTCTGCCGACTTTAAGCTTAATACTCCATTTTCATGTATGGCTTGGATTAAGTTAAAAGACTATATCGCTTATGCTCCGATATTAACTAAGGGAGTGCGTTCGTGGCGTTTCCAGTTGGATGTCGAAGGAGATAAAATTCACATGGGCTATGGCGGTAGCAGTTCATATATAAATGGAGTTCAACCGCTTCCTAAGAATCAATGGATTCATGTTGCGTTTGTTGCAGATCTTGGGTCTGTTAAGTTATTTGTAAATGGCAAGCTTGAGTCCAGAAAAAAGAATCCTTCTTATAATCTAAATGAAGCAGCAAATATTCAAATCGGTGGGAATGCGGATGCAAACTTTAGGAAGTTTAGAGGACTCATTTCAGAGGTAGCTTTATTTGAAAGGTCTCTAACGGATAAAGAGGTAAGAAGTATTTATCAAAAGGCAAAGGCTTGTGGAAATAACCGGTGACAAATTGCCACCGGCTTTTTAGAGTTTTACTGGTTGATGTTTACCTGGCCAGTTGAAATAATATTTCCTTCTGCGTCGAGTAAACTGTACTCAAATGAATCCGCTTCAGAACCCACAGATGGAGTATAGTCAAACTCTCCATTAGGATACCAAGTAAGTGATCCATTGAGCTCAACTGGTGCTATCTCAATTCTAACTGATTGATTGATAAAGTCGTTACTTATCAGGTTGCCACTAACAGCAGAACCAGAATGAGTATATGTGTCGCTCAAAGCAGTTGTTTCAGTAAGAACCTTTGTCGCTATCCAAGCTACTTGTTCAGTTGTGTGAGATCTCTCAGTATCTTTGAGTTTATCTTCATCGATTGCGAAAATAAGGTTGCCATTATTCGGGATGTAGTTATCGATCATGACTGCAAAGCCACCATCTCCGCCATCCTCGGCATTTTGTGCTGCAACAACTAGGTCTGCATCTGGAAGTCCAGAGTAGGTATAGCCATTGTTATTTACACCATCGACTTTATCGATACCAACTTGAGCGGTGATAACAGTCTGGTTGAAAATAGCAGAGCCAGTTTCAAAAACCATGAAACCGACAGTTTCATCAGCTCTAGTTTTGTAAGGGTCTTCACCAACATGCTTACCTACGTGTAGGTAGTCTTTGCTCGGTGGGTTTTGACGTTTGTTTCCACATGTCCAGAAGACTGACCACTCGGCATCATTTGTAGTCATGACTTGCCCTATAACAACAGGAGTATTGTAAGAGTTCTGGTAAGTTCTTGCTTCCAGAGGCCAACTACCTTTTCTTGCTGTTTTATTTGAAAGGACTTTTCTCGCTTCAAACTTTATACCATCAGCTTCTTCTGTGTAAGTTCCTTCTTCAGCGATGAAGTAAGTAACAGGTAAGGAAACAAATGCGACTGTCGTGAACTTATCAACTATAGTTAGTTTTATGTCGAAGCTGTTTGCGGTGACATTTTGAATTCTAACTACGGCTGGAACAGTGCTTTTATTTGTGATAGGAGTCGTAGCCAATACCATGGACGTATAGTTTCTGTTAGTATTAACTGTTGTCCATGAATCAGAGTTAGCTTCGATAACACCTTGTTCAATGACAGCTTCTTTTCTGAATGTAACAGAGATGTCTTTATCTTCATTGATATCTGTCAGATCTAGAGTGTAATCAATTTCTTCAGTTGGAAGCGCCGTTATATCTCCGTTGACAGTTATCTTGTCGATGACATAACCAGCGTTCGCGATGAATTCAATACTAAGGTCTGAGCCAGTATCTACTCGTTGCTCTACAAAGTCTGTGGAGCCATTTACTCCTGCAGTTGCCGTCACTAGGTGAAGTGGAGCAAAGCTTACTTCAATAGTTTGGTCTGCAGTCACTTCATCAAAAGTATATTCCATTTGATTCAGGTCTAAGATATTCACAGGAGTTCCGTCGACAAGAACTTCGGCGATCTTCCAATCTTCAGGAGATGCGATTGTATATGTTTTAGAGCCTTCATAGGCAACATAAGAGTAACCTTCATCTGAGATAGTACCTGGAGCCGGAACTATTTCATTCGTTACAGGGTCTGTATAATCATTGGCGATAGCGTAGATTTGAGGGAGAGGAGTAAAGCTTGCTTGCACTTCCATATGTTCTACAACGTTACTAACAATTAACTGCATCCCATTTCTATCTGTGATAACTTTATCGGTAAAGGCACCTGTCGCAGTATTTTTAACTTGGATTGTCTCAATCATGTAGTTTTGATCAGGTGTAATAGTCAGTGTAGAGGAACCATTGTAAGCTACTCTAGGGTCAGTAGGTACAGTGATAGTCCCATTTTCGGTTGGAGCGGCATAAACCATATGCCTCATATCTTCGAATTGAGCATTAATCTCTTGATCGGAAGTGATGCCAGTTAGTGTATAAGGCATGCCATTTACATCCGTTATTGGTATCTGAGTTGTAACATTTGTTGATACATTACGAACTGATAAAGCCTTTATATGGTGATACGTATCTGGCGTCACTTGGAATGTGTATGAGTCCAGATAATCAACTGTAGGGTCTTGCTGAGAAGTTATGCTGCCATTTGCATACGAGCCCTGCCAATTTCCTAGCGATGTTGATATAGAGCTTCTACCATCTCTGAACAAAACATTTAAATTTTGAGTTTCAGTTATGTTCTCAATGGTGACACCAGCCATGCCCGTTACATCTGTTATCGGTATATTTGAAGATCCAGATTGATTTGAAACAGTGATTGCATCAATTAAGTAATGTTGATGAGGAATGATGTCGAAGGTAAAAGTACCGTTGTACTCAATGTGGTTTGAGTTAAAGTTGACGTTACCTTGACCAAATTCACCAAGAAGCCCCGTTGACACATTCACAAAGTGTCTTCCGTCGATAAATGTAGCATTTATCTCAAAGTTATTTACGACATTATCGATGGCAAGGTTGGTCATTCCCTCTGGAGTTATATCAGTTATTTGAGTTGTTTCGTTGGTGTCTTTATTGATGATCGTGATCGCGTCAATTCGGTAAAACTCATTTGGCACTACATCAAAGTAGAAGGAATCACCATACTCAGTTAATGATGCTTGATGAGGAATGACTAAACCATTATTTAAATTTCCTTGAGCATCACCTTGAGTTGTTATGACGTTATGACGACCATCTTCAAAAGTAGCACTCACTTCAATTGGGGAAGTGACGCTCTCAACTGTGTAGATAGTTGATGTTGGATCAAAATTTATGATAGGCGTCACTTCATTTGTGTTAAGGTTTTTAACGCTTAGTGATGAGATGATATAACTTTGAACAGGTATGATTGTAAAGGTTTTTGATGCGCCATGTTCGATAGAGCTGTCACCTTCAAAAGTAATAGTGCCGTTTGCGCCTGCATTCGTTATGACCGAGTGTTGAGTTGGACTAAAGGTCGCAGAGATAGTCTGTATTTCTTGTATGTCTTCAAGCGTATGAATCATGCCTTCCGCTGTCACAGGAATACTATTTTCGTTTATTAAGACTGAGCTTAACTCATAGTTTTCATCAGGAGTGAAGGTGAGTTCATAGTTACTACCTGTAAGAACAGAAAACTCAGAGTCTGGAGTAATCGTTCCATTTTGGGCTTCAGTGATTGAAATAGAATGAGTAGGAGTATTGTCAATAGCGCCAATATCTCGAGAAACGCCAGCGAAAAGGTTACCTAAAACATCTTTGTGTAAGTTTATCGTTGGAGGTAAGTTTGTTGGCATCGGAGCATGATCGATCAGTGGACTATCGAATGCCGGAATCAGGTAACTTAAACCATCTTGACCTAGCACAGAAGTCAATTTTAAATCTGCGTAAGGCATTTCAGGAATGTCGTTTGGTAGAGGAGAATATCCTCCTTCCGTAATGTAATTCCCTTCTCCGTATACAAGTTGTGCTTGTAAATAAAACTCAGAATTATTTTCTGTAATTAAGTTTCCAGTAAATGTGGTGTCAGTGTTGTATCTTATAGATATGAAGGGGCTATCAGATGAGTTGTTGATTATTGAGTTATGATAGAAGTTGACTTTGAGTGGCTCATACGATGATTGAGATAAAATTGCTATTGTGTTTCCTAAGCCATGTCCGAAATTATTATTGGAAATTAAATTGTTGTAGATGTCAACTTCGCCTCCAGGAGTCCTTGAGAAATGATTGAACGCAGCCCCGACGGAGAAGGTATTTTCAAGGTTGTTGCCGGAAATAATATTTGATGAAAAGACTAATTTTTCTTGTGTAGTATTAAAATTAGTTCGACAAAAGAAGAAGCCTTTAATTGGCCCACCTTGCATGCTGTTGACTGTGTTGTAGAGAACTTTGTTTTTATGTACTTTAACAGGTTGAACTAAATCATTGTCAACTTTAGTGGCAGAGAAGAGTATTCCGCCATTGAATGGTTGGGTGCCCTGACGATTAATTATATTATTTTGGAAAAGATTGTTTTGGATGACAAAGTCACTTAGGGGACTGTAGAAGTTCGCATTTCCGATGATTCCACCACCTATATAAGGACTGTAATTAGAAGATTCATGGTTGGTAACTAAATTTGAAGTGAACTTAGAATTTGAGATATTTAAGCTTCCATTAGCTATAAAAAGGGCGCTTCCATAACTAGAGGCGTAACAGTTATTAATGTTAACTCGATTAAGTGTTAGATTCACATTTGTGACACTTAAGCCTACGCCTTCCGGAAATTCTGATTTTGAAGAAAGTCCGATAACCTCATTAATTGTTGCACCACCCCAAGTAGCAGTTTCTGGGTTGAAGGTTACAGGAGTTTGAGTGATGCCATCTTCTTCATATTTTGCCCATGAAGCAACATTATTACCTCGAGTAAACTCAATGCCTTCAATTTTCATATTGAGGAGTCCAGAGTTCTCTTCTGTTGGAGGAAGAGAGTTTTCAACATCAATGAAAAGGATTCTAGTTTGGTGTTGTCCATCAAAGATTACTTTAGCATCTTCACTAGCTACTAGGTTGATAGCTTTAGTGATAGATAGCTCTTCTGTAAAAGGAATAGTTAAGTCACTCTTGAATTGGATGGTGTAACCATCTTGGGCAAACTCGACAGCATTCTTTAAATCTTCGTATAGAGAAATGCCCGATTGATCTCTAAACTCTAGATCAAAGTCGATAATATTTTCCGGGATGAAGAAAGCGGCAATACCCATATCTTTTGTGATACTTTCAAAAGTATATCTAAATTCTTTTGAATCATATATTGGTAACTCGGTTTGTTCTTGAGTCTCGAGATCTACGATTAAAACAGACTCTATTATGTGTCCAGGGTCTGCTTTGATATTAAAAGATTTTGACTGGCCGTAGTCAACTTTCACAAAAGGTTCAGGCTCAATTGTTCCTGCTCCTTTAACGGGGTTTCCGAATTCGTCAGCATCTCCGACTTGAGTATATATAGTTTGTTGACCATCTTCAAAGTTTGCAATAATCATGAGATTACTCTGAATATTTTCGATAGTGTATGTGAACTGTTGAGGATTTGAAATGTCTAGTTCTATTTGAGTTTGCGTTTCTTGATCAAAAATTGCGACAGACTGGATTTTATATGATAGACCGGGAGTGACAGAGAAAGTTTTAGATGATCCAGCTTCAATGCCTTCATTGTGAGACTCTAATGAGATGAAACCATTATTTGAAGGATAGCCATACTTATCTGGTGGCCCTATCTCTGTATCAATGAAGAAAGAGTTTTCTTCAAATTCTACTTGTATAGCGATGTCGCCTTGAATGTTCTGGAGTGTGTGTTCGAGATATAGAGGATTTTGAATAGTTAATTCAGTAACTTCGTAGTTGTTATCTAGCTCCATAAGACTTACAGAGTGAATTTTATATCCAATAATTGGTGTGATAGAGAAAGTTTTTGATGAGCCGGCTTCGATACCAGTAGTAAGCGGTTCGAGAGAAATAGATCCTTTGTCGGATGGATTGCCATACTCATCTGTAGGTCCTAATTCAGTATAGATATCAAAGGTGTTTTCTTGAAATTCTACATGTATAGCAATATCGCCTTGAATGTTCTGGAGTGTGTATTCGAGATATAGAGGGTTTTGAATAGTTAATTCAGTAACTTCGTAGTTGTTGTCTAGCTCCATAATGCTTACAGAGTGAATTTTATATCCAATAATTGGCGTGATAGAGAAAGTTTTTGATGAGCCGGCTTCGATACCAGTAGTAAGCGGTTCGAGAGAAATAGATCCTTTGTCGGATGGATTGCCATATTCATCTGCAGGTCCTAGATCAGTATAGATATCGAAAGTATTTTGTTCAAATGTAGCGACAATCCTCAAGTTACTGTGAATATCTTCAATAGTGTGAGTGAGCTGCATCGGGTCTTCAATAATGAGGTCAGTCTGAGTTTGATTGCCTTCATTAAATATCGTGACACTTTGAATCTTGTATAATAATGCGGGAGTAACAGAGAAAGTTTTTGAAGACCCTAGTTCAATGTTTGTAGTTAATGGTTCTAAAGAGATGAATCCACTATTTTCAGGAAATTCAGTTGGAGACATTGAGTTAACTTCGGCATGAATAGAGAAAGTGATTGGGTTAAATGGAGGCTCACCAATGCGTGTAAAAGTAGCTCTGATTTCCATGTCAGGCGAGATATTTTCGATAGTGTACTGCATGCCGTCGTGGTTTGTGATCGGCACTTGTATTTCAGTGTATCCATCGTACACGAATATTTGATCGATGATGTAGTTGGTATCCGGGGTAATGGTGAAAGTCTTACTTGATCCTACTGGGACGTAGAGTTCAGGACCAGGAGATATAGATCCTTGATGCTTGATAATTTGCCAGTTGTAGTTTTGATCCTCGCCATATTCGCCAGTTCTTGCCATGAGTCGAGTTCTACTGTCTGTAAATGTAGCTCTTATCTCCATGTCAGGGGTGATATTTTCGATAGTGTACTGCATGCCGTCGTGGTTTGTGATCGGCACTTGCACTTCAGTGTATCCATCGTACACGAATATTTGATCGATGATGTAGTTGGTGTCCGGCGTGATAGTGAAAGTCTTGCTGGATCCGATGGGCACGTAGAGTTCCGGCCCCGGAGATATAGACCCTTGGTGCTTAACAATGGTCCAATTGTAGTTTTGGTCCTCTTGGTATTCACCCGTTCTCGCCATGAGTCGAGTTCTACTGTCAGTGAATGTAGCTCTTATCTCCATGTCAGGGGTGATATTTTCAATTGTGTACTGCATACCCTCGTGGTTATCTATAGGAATAGGTACTTCACTGATACCGTCGTATATGAATACTTGATCAATGATGTAGTTTTGGTCTGGAGTG
>JAJPOQ010000059.1 GCA_021232515.1 Lentisphaeraceae bacterium | reverse complement strand
TCGCCTTCAGCTTGATAACCTTTAACTCTGAATAGAGAAGGATCATCGATCTGCTCAGCACGGTAAATAACACCAGAATTGTTTGAAGTAGTCAGTTTGTACCAAAGAGTCGCTTCGAAATCGGCGATGTCTTTGTCTTTTGAAATGAGGAATGTATTGCGCTTAAGCTTTTTCTCAGGAGTAGATTCGCCTTTGACAGTACCATCTCCTGGAAGAGTCCAGAAGTCGCTACCGATGTGGTCGAACTTATCTAGGTTTTGACCATCAAAAAGAACTTTTTCTTCAGTCAAAGAGCTTTTGATACTTGGTTGTGAAAGTTGAGTACATGAGTTTGTTAGAGCTATGCCAAGCACAGCAGTTGCAAGAGTTCTAAACACTATACAATACACCTTATTTATTATTAATGAGCCGTAAAACTACTGCCATCTCGCTTGTCTGGCAATACGTCTTGTTATAACATGAATTATTATCTGTTAGAAGTAGTACGTTTGTGGATTGAAAAGAATTGACATGACATACGCCGTATGTTTGTCATAAAAGGAATTTTTATACAACTCTTGAAAATATTTTAGAATCAGCGCAGAATTGATGATGTTTCGAGCATTGTCTCTTGTAAGTAGGGTTAGTCAAGTGGCTTTGACTAGAATGTTATCAGGCAGGGCTTTATTTTTTATGTAAAAATTTTAATGCTTTTAAGGGGGCAGTTTTGTTAGCAGGGTCGGCTCATTCAAAACTTATGCTTTCAAAGAAAAGTTTATACATTTATCCATTTATTCTTTTTGTGTCCTGTCTATTCTTAACATTCTACATAGATCGTACTTACGAGAAGAAATACCATTCCACTCAAATTGACTATCTTTCTTCAAGAGAGAAAGAGATAACTTTAGAGCTGGACTTTGTTATGAGACGTGAACTTTCAGCCGTTGAGAGGATGGGTAAGCGTTGGGGAAATAATACATATACGAAAGTAACGTGGGATTTGGATGCTCTCGCTTACTATAACGATCACGACAACTTTCAAGCGATTAGTTGGGTAGATAGAACTTTTCATGTACGCTGGATTGTCCCACTCGAAGGCAACGAAAAGGCTGTAAACTTAAATTTAGCTTTTGAAGAAAACCGTCGTAAAGCTTTGATTGTAGCTAGAGATAAGGGGACAATTTCAGTCACAGCTCCGATAACCTTGGTTCAGGGCGGAAAAGGTTTTCTTGTGTATTTACCTTTAGAGAAAAATGGTGAGTTCGATGGATTTATATCGTCCGTTTTTAGAGTAGATAAACTATTTTCTAACTTTATGGCTCAGTACAGTGAACAATTTAATTATGAAGTCATTTATGATTCAGAAACTATATATAAGAAGCTGGACAGAGATAGCTACACAGATGGTTTTCCGGTTTCCATACTTGGTGAAAAGTGGAGACTAAGAATAAGCCCTAAGTCTGAAGACTTCTTTGTTAGTCCTTTTCAGGTTTTTATTTATCCAATAGGTTTCTGTATTTCGCTGTTTGTGGCTGGTATGTCTTTACTTCTTCAGTATTCACGACTTAAAAGTCTTCAATTAGAAGAGGTGAATGAGCATCTAGTTGAAAATAATAGGGCTTTAGATCTGGCAAAACAGAAATCTGAAGATGCATCTAAGGCTAAAAGTAGTTTTCTGGCAAATATGAGTCATGAAATTCGGACTCCATTAAATGGCATATTGGGAGCTGCAGATCTAGCAAAAAATTGTGATTCGTTAGAGGATTCTCGAGAGTATAATGAAATCATTCATTCTTCTTCCCATGCCTTACTAGATATAATCAACGATATACTCGACTTTTCAAAAATAGAATCGGGGAAGCTTTCGATTGAAAATAAGTCGACAAATATCCCTGAATTAGTCAAGAGTATATATGGCTTGATGATTCATGTTGCGGAAGAGAAATCTATCTATTTACAGTTCAACATACCCGAAGACTTCCCACAATATTGGTTGGTTGACTCAACTCGTTTGCGACAGATACTTCTAAACTTGGTTGGGAATGCTTTGAAATTCACGCCAGAAGGAAAAGTCACTATGGAGGTAGATGCGGTTGGAGACTATATAAAATTTACCGTTAAAGATACTGGGATTGGTATATCGCAAGAACGGCAAGCAGTCATTTTTGATGAGTTCGAACAAGCGGATACATCGACAACAAGGAAGTTTGGTGGCACTGGTTTAGGTTTATCCATAAGTAAAAAGCTGAGTGAATTACTTGGTGGAACTTTAAGTATAGAGAGTGAATTAGAAAAAGGTTCTACTTTCACTTTGAGTCTGAGACTTGAGAAAAGTGTTGCACCAAAAGCTGAAGAAGAGGTTGATCTTAAAACTTTCAATGGTGAGCAAATCCTATTGTGTGAAGATAATCGAACGAACCAGCGCATTGCTCAAAAAGTATTGAATAAGCTTGGCTTAAAAGTCGATATTGCCAGCGACGGATCGGAGGGTATAAAGTTTTACCATGAGCATAATTATAGTTTGATTCTTATGGATATGCAGATGCCGGTCATGGATGGTCTCGAGGCGACGAAAATCATTCGTGCAGAAGATGACGATATACCGATCATAGCTTTAACAGCAAATGTCACTACAGAAGATAACAGACTTTGTGAAGAAGCCGGTATGAATGCATTTTTGACCAAACCTCTAAATTCCAAGCTTTTATCTTCTGAACTGCACAAGTGGTTAGATTAGTTCATAATCTGAAAATTCTCTTCAATTAATTCTGATTCTCTGCTTGGTTTTGTTAAATTCGATTCTTTAGTAAAACTTTATTTTAAATATAAATTACAAAGCTATTGATTAAGAGTTAAGTTAGTTCAATAGTTATATTAAAATCAAATAAATTAACTAGAGATAAATGTCAGAACTAACAGGCACCCTACCAAAAGCATTGCTAATACTCGAGTATATGGCAGAGCATCAGAAAGATGTATCCTTTAAAGACTTGAAGAATTTTACTGGGTTTGCGTCCAATGTACTTTCTCGTTTACTAAAGACTTTTGTTGAAAAGGAGTACATCGAGAAAAGCCCTATGAGTGGTCTTTATTCTCTGGGAAAAAGCTCTTATCAGTTTTGTGAAAAGGTTCTAGGTCGTCGATCAATTAGTGACCTCATCCAGCCTATTTTAGATGGCCTCTCTGCTGGTCTTCAGGAGTCGTCCGCTTACTTTGATTTCGATGGCGAATGGGTAACTCTTTTAGCTAAGTCAGAAGTAGCTCACTCTTATCACTATCTCGAGGTAAACAGTCGAGATGTTCACTCGCCGATTAATGGTTTTTTCTTAACTTGTTTACCATATCTAGGCGAAAAACAGCTCGCCAGTATATTGTCGAGTGAAAATAATCGCGCTGGATTCACTAAAGATCAATTAATGGATAAATTTGTTGAAATCAAAGAATCCGGAGTGTGCATTAGTAAAGAAGTTCATCATCGCTCACAGGTTACCAGAGTCTCATCACCGGTCTTTTGCTCAAAGAAAAACAAACTTGCAGGAGCTCTAGGGGTTACAGTTTTAAGTCATGATCTCAGTGACGATGAACTTCAGCTTTTAATTAGAGCTGTAACATCAGCAGCTAACAATGCTTCGTTGATGTTATCTGGAGAGTTGTAGTGAATAGACGAACGTTTAATGCTGGTTTGCTTGGTTCCGTGTCATTAGCCAGCGGCTGCAGTTCTTCTTTTCAATCAGATGGAATAGATAGTCATGCTCACATATGGCCAAGGTTTGGAGAGTATCCGTTTAAAAAAGGCATCAAGCAAGAAGACCTTGCTCCATCATCTTTTACGGCTGAAGACTTAATTCGAGAAGGGGAGCCATTTGGCATAACAAAGTTCGTCCTTATACAGCACATCTTCTATCATGGTTATGACTATTCTTACTTTAAAAAAGTGTCTGCTCAGTATCCTGGAAGGTTTGCAATCGTGGGCGCAACCCACCAAGACGACCCTGCTCTAGAGAAAAAAGTAGAACAAGATTCAAAGACGAATGTATCTGGATATCGTATTCCTTCTGTTGCAGGAGAAGCATGGCTCCAAGGTAAAAGTATGGATAGATTTTGGCAAGTTGCGGCTGAGTATGATCAGTCAATTTGTCTATTGCGAAACACAAATGTTTCATTGAAAAGTGTGTATGAAAAATGTAGGAAATTCCCACAAACTCGAGTGGTTATAGACCACTATGGACATGTGGATTTAAACAATAATGAAGAATTGAACACTCTCTGGCGTTTGTCTCAATTGGAAAATGTTTATCTGAAAGTTTCTAAGTATTATGGAAACGGTGCGAGGAAACCGCCTTACTTAGACATGTTACCTCTTCTAGAAAAAGTCGTTAAAAAATTCGGCACTGAAAAGCTTATGTGGGCGAGTGATTGTCCGTATCAGTTGGAAGATGGTCACACTTATAAAGCTGCTTATGAACTGGTTGCAAAAAAAGCTAGTTTCTTGAGCGCTCAGGACAAAGAAAATATTTTCCGAAATACAGCAGCCAAAGTGTTCTTCAAGGTTTAAGGAATTTATACATGAATGAACAGCCAAATATCATCTTTATAATTACCGATCAGCAACGTTTTGATACGATAAATGCACTTGGTTTTGATTATATGGAAACGCCCAATATCGACAAGCTTGTTAAGGAAGGTGTTTCATTTGATAATTGTTTCATAACAGCACCTAGTTGTGCTCCCGCAAGAGCAAGCTTGTTCAATGGTTACTATCCTCATACATCTGGAATTTATAAAAATGCAGATGAGTGGAAACATGGTTGGATTGAAGACTTAAGCAAATCTGGTTATACCTGCGTAAATGTGGGTAAGATGCATACATGGCCGTATACAACTCCATGTGGGTTTCAGCACAGATTTGTTGTTGAAAATAAAGACCGCTACTTAGAAGGTAGATACTTTTATGATGAGTGGGATAAGTTTTTAAAAGCTAAAGGCTTCACTAAACCAGGTCGTGAATCTTATCGCCAAAGAGCAGATTATGAAGAAGCTCTAGGTGCTTTTACATGGGATCTTCCTGAAGAAGCTCACTCCGATGTATTTGTTGGTGATATGGCAAATTGGTGGTTAGACAATTATCCGATAGAAGGACCCTTATTTTTAGAAATAGGTTTTCCGGGACCACACCCACCTTATGACCCAACTCAAGAATACTTAGATAAATATATCGATAAAGACTTACCTCTTCAGGAAGTGACCGATGAAGAAATGGCAGGGTTACCTCCCGCACTATCTGGAATGCGAGTTCACAACACTGAAGTAGATCACGACTCAATTGTTCACAGTCTGAACCCAACTAAAGAGATGCGTCACCGCCAGCGTGCGCACTACTTGGCAAATGTGACGATGATTGATAAGAAAGTAGGTGAGATCTTTGACAATTTAGAGAGAAAAGGACTTCTCGAAAATAGTATCGTTATCTTCACTTCAGATCATGGTGACTGTATGACGGATCATGGTCAGAGTCAGAAGTGGAGCATGTATGATATTGTCAATCGTGTACCAATGATCGTTTGGGGACCGAAGTTTTTTGAAGGTGGCCGTCGCATTGAAGACCTTATTCAAAACATGGACGTCGGACCAGCTCTTTTAGAAATGGCAAATGCAAAGATAGATCCTCATATGCAAGCGAAGTCTGTTTTGCCTGTACTTAAAGGAGAGACGTGGCAGGGCCGAAAAGAAGTGTTTGCTGAACAGGTTAAAGATAAAAACTTCACTTGCTCGGAGTATATGAGCATGATTCGTGACGAAGAGTGGAAGCTTGTTCATTTTATGGGAGAGGATAATGGTCAATTATTTGATTTAAAATCCGATCCAACAGAAGTTAAAAATCTTTGGTATAACCCAAAGTTCGAATCTAAGAAAAACGAGATGACTACCAAGTTATTGAACTGGTATATGTCGTCTCAGTATGAAGCATGTAAATGGGCTGAGCCCTGGAGATAAAATGTTAAAAACAGCATGGCACATTTTTGTGGTAGCTTTTGTTGGGTATTCACTATATGGAAGCTTTATAGCTTCTAAGGAGGCCTCACAAAAGTTTCCATATAAGCCAATAAGAGTAGTTGTACCGTATAATCCAGGAGGAGGAACAGACACCTTCGTGAGGATTATCAATAAAGCCATTAAAGATGAGAAGCTTATGCCTCATCCGATGGTTGTGGTGAATAAACCAGGCGGAGCAACAACGATTGGTTCAAGTTACGTGAAGTACTCAAAGCCAGACGGTTACACTATGCTGTGTTTACATGAAGCTCTCATGACGACAAAAGCTACTGGCCAGTCTCCACATGGACCAGAAGCTTTTGAACATATCTCTGCTACAGGAGAAGAAGGGCAGATGATTCTTGTTTCTAAAAATTCGCCTTACCAAACTATGGCTGAGTTGATGAAAGCAGCACATGAAAAGCCAAATACCGTGACCTTTGGCATAACCCAAAATGCGCCCCCTCATTTTTCAGGGATTATGCTTGAAAAGACTGTTGAGGGGACGGCGTTTCGCTTTGTTCCTACAGGTGGCGCCGCCAATCGTTTGTCATCCTTACTTGGTGGTCATGTAGATGCTGCAATTTTCACTGTTTCAGAGTTCATTCGTTATAGAGACAGTGGTTTAAATGCCTTGGTTTATTTGGGCAATGAACGAAATACAGCTATACCAGAAGTGCCAACAGGTAAGGAACTGGGTTTCGATGTGGTGAACAGCAATCTGCAGTATTGGTGGTTTCCGAAAGATACACCAAAAGAGATCGTTAGTTATATGACTGGGGTCTTTGCCAGAGCTATGGAAACTGACTATGTGAAGGGAAAGCTTGATGAGTTGAAAATAACTCCCAAAGTTATTTCAGGAGCAGCTTTACAGAAACGTATAGATAGCAAAATGTCTGGCTTTTCATTGATGAAAGTCGATCAGAGGACTTCTCTTCCAGATATGACTTTTTGGACAATTTGTGCCATTCTGATTTTCGCCGTTCTATCTTTTGCGAGAAGAAAGAAGCATTTCACTGAAAAAGAAGAAAGTGAAGTTATTCCTCGAAATGATCTAGCACTTGGTGTGACGATCATGACTTTAGGCTATGCAGTTTTACTTTCAGTCGGTGGCTTAGGCTTTCGAACCGCAACTTTGGTATTTGTTTTAGCCACAGGTTTTTATCTAACAGGCTTTGCGAAAGATAAGAGGATTTACATCTTCGAGCTCGGCTTGATTATGTCATTTGGCTTATACTTCGTTTTTACTCAAATCTTCTTAATTGACTTACCTTAGGACATAAAATGGAACCACTTTATAACGCGTTAAGTCACTTATTTAGCCTTCAAGGTTTATTGTTGGCTTTTGGAGGGACCGTACTTGGTATAACCGTTGGTGCTATACCGGGATTGACCGGCGCGATGCTCATAGCGTTGACTTTACCATTGACATTTACGATGGACCCTATACCAGCTTTTATTTTATTGATGGGTATGTATGTCGGGGCAATAAGTGGTGGTCTCATCACAGCGACCTTACTGCGTATGCCTGGGACACCAGCCTCTATTATGACTACACTTGACGGCTACCCTATGGCTCGTGCAGGAAAACCAGGTAGAGCACTTGGTTTAGGCATAACCGCATCTTTTGTTGGTGGTCTTATTTCATGGTGTTTTTTAATAGTTCTTTCTAAGCCTATCGCTAACTATTCAACGAAGCTCGGGCCCTTTGAATTCTTTACACTAGTACTATTAGCTTTAGTTTTGATCGCCTCTATCGGCGGTAAATCTATGACCAAAGCCTTCTTATCTGCCTTTCTAGGAATTCTTTCTTCTATGCCTGGTATTGATAAAGCTACAGGTAGTTTGAGGCTAACGTTTGGTTTTGAAGAGCTTAATGGAGGCTTGAGTTTATTACCAGTTTTGATTGGTTTATTTGCTATTAGTCAGATCATATCAGATATAACAAATATAGATGAGAAGATAGATGTTATTCCTGTTAAAAAACGTAAGGAAATGATGTTCTCACTAAAGGACTGGAAGGACCAAGCAGGTAACCTTTGTCGTTCTTCTTTCATTGGGACATTGATTGGTATACTTCCGGGAATTGGTGCAAATATAGGTTCCGTTAGTGCTTACAGTGCAGCGAAGTCACTGGCGACGCCGGAAGAAAAAGAGAAGTTTGGTAAAGGCTCAGAGACGGCTGTTGTGGCAGCGGAATCAGCTAACAATGCAACGATTGGCGGTTCACTTATTCCGATGATTTCTTTGGGAATACCAGGGAGTGTTATAGATGCGATCTTGCTTGGTGCCTTAATAATTCATGGTTTGCAACCAGGCCCATTGTTATTCAAACAAAATCCAGACATGGTCTATACCATCATGGGGACGATGTTTGTGGCCAATGTGTTCATGTTTTTCTTTATGATTTTTGCCGTGAAATACTTAGCGAAGATAGCAACAGTCCCTAGAAGTTTTCTCATGCCGGTCATCCTCGTTTTTTGTATGGTTGGTTCATACGCACTTTCAACGAGAATGTTCGATGTTTGGACGATGCTAGCTTTTGGTGGCTTGGGTTATGTTTTTGAGAGAATGAAGATACCCCTAGCACCATTTGTAATCGGCTTTATTCTTGCTCCTATTGCCGAACAAAACCTTATGGCTGGACTCATGTCTTCAGATGGTAGTTTTATGCCTATTTTGACGCGACCAGTATCATGTATCTTTATGGTTTCCTCTATCATACTTTTAGCTTTTCCGATCATTAAGAAATACCGTCAAAAAGAGTGAGTTTTTTAAAAATATCTTGCTCTTTTGTAGTGCCTTTTTTTTGGTATAAAAACTTCGTATACTTGTCACTGCGGTTAATGATGGGAACCTTAGTCTTTTATGAAGTTCAAGCAGTACATTTTTTTATTGATTTGTAGTACTTCTCTTCTTGCTCAAGAGTCAAGTCTCTTGGACTTAGGTTTTGAAGAGCTCATGAAAATGAGGATAACTTCATTTGATGGTACGCCTAAAGAGATAAATAGAACACCTGCAGCCATACATGTGATAAGCTCAGAAGATATAAGAAGCTCTTCTGCACGCTCAGTTCCAGAGCTTTTAAGAGGAGCCCCTGGTCTTCAAGTTAGTCAGATTGATGCTCATACTTGGGCGATAAGTTCTCGAGGGTTTTCACGCCGATACTCAAATAAACTTCAAGTTTTAATCGATGGTCGGTCCATTTACACCCCATTATTTTCAGGAGTTCATTGGGAATTGAGCGATATGCCGTTAGGCGAGATAGAACGAATAGAAATAATTCGTGGACCTGGAGGACCATTGTGGGGAGCCAACGCCGTCAATGGTGTTATAAATATAATTACTAAGTCGGCAAATCAGACAGCAGGCAACTACTTATCTTTTGGGGCAGGAAGTTTTCATAAGAATTTTGGGACTTATCGATTTGGTGAAGTTTTAGATGAGAAGGATTTGGCTTATCGGGTTTCTCTTTCAGGGAATCAAACGGGTCACTTTAAGGGAGAGGGCAGTGATAATAAAAAAGACGATTGGGAGCAACTTCGGCTTTCAAGTAGAATTGATTGGCAGCCAGATGAGTTTAACAGTTTCAATACTTCATTTGGAGCTTTTTATTTGAACACAGAAAAAGAGATAAATGTTATTGCTCCTGGGAATATCAGAACTCAAATTTACGATGAATCATTACACTCTTCTGGCTTCTTCTGGCAAGGGAGTTGGGATCGTACTATTGACATGAGGAACCATTTTTTCGCACAGCTCTCATATGATCAATACGATAAGGAAGATGTTGATCGAGAGGAAGCGAGTAAGACGTATAGTTTAGATGTGAGGCACGCCTATGAGTATAGTGATAAGCATAAATTTACAATCGGTGGTGGTTATAAATTTTATCAAGATAATTATAACAATTCTGACTTCTTAGGGTTTACTCCAGACAGTCAGACAACAGGTCTGTTTACACTTTTTATTCAAGACGAAATAACTTTATTTCCAGAGGAGTTGTTTCTTATTCTCGGTACAAAATATGAATATAACGATCACACTAAGTCTGAGTTTCAGCCAAGTGTAAAACTAAGCTGGATACCTTCCGAGATCCACTCATTTTGGGCGTCGGTAGGAAGAGCTGTTCGAACTCCTAATAGAGCTGATGAAGATATACGAAATAGATTGTTTTTTGCAGGGCCAACTGAGGTGAATCTAGAAGGAACCAGAAAAATAAGATCCGAGGAATTGATCGCATATGAAGCGGGTTATCGATATGGACCAAGTGATAGCCCATGGACGTTTGATTTATCCTTATTTTATCACGACTATGATCGATTAAATGATTTTGAAAGTGCGGGTTCTTCCTTCGTTATAAATAATGAAGCAGAGGGTTACTCGTATGGAGCAGAAGTATTTGTAAATTATGAATTGATGGAGGATTGGAACCTCAAGGGGAGTTATAGCGTTCTTGAAGATCGTTTAGAGGGCGGCGAAGTTTTTGCCGGAGGGAATGTTGCAAATATGGCATCACTGCAAAGTGAAGTTAACCTTACGCAGGAATTGACATTCTACCAAAATTTGTATTATACCGATCACTATTCTTCAGCAAGATATAGTTATAATGATAGTTACAAACTTGATGTAGGCTTGAGATGGGCTATTACAGATAAGTTTACAATGACAGCTTGGGGTCTCAATTTATTAGATCCGAGCACTTTAGAATATGCCGATGACGAAACTGGCCCAGCTGAGCTTCCAAGGTCATTTTATGTGCAGCTTGAGTGGGAGTTTTAATTATGCTTTTGCCGCCTATCGCAGTACTCGAACCGTCCACAGTGATCTTTGTCCTCTTGGGAATCATCATCATTCTTTTGATTGTAGCTTTTCGTTTTTATCGAATTGCCCAAAAAAGGAAGAGTGCGGAGCAGGATCTTATAGAGTCTAAACGGATGCTGCACGATGCCATAAATGCTATTCCAGTTAGAGTTTTTTGGAAAGACTTAAATAGCCGATATATCGGATGTAACGATCTTTTTGCAGAGGATGCTCGCAAAAGTGGGCCAGAAGAAGTCGCCGGTTGCTTGGATACAGATTTAGGTTTTTCAAAAGAAGAGGCAGAGCTTTACAGAGCAGATGATCGCTCAGTAATGGATAGTGGTGAGTCAAAAATCAATTATGAAGAGCCACAAACAGTTGGTGAGGGACAGATAAATTGGATAAATACCTCTAAGATGCCACTAAAGAATTCTAAAGGGGAAACTTATGGGGTTTTGGGGACTTACGAAGATATAACATCTCGGAAGAGAATAGAAGAAGAGCTGCGGGAAAGAGAAGAAAGGTTGCGAACGATCAATGCAAATGTCCCTGGAGTACTTTACCAGTTTTTTGCAAAGAAAAATGGCAACTGGGGTATGAACTATGTTTCGGAAAAAGCACGAGATGTTTTCGGTATGGATCCAGAACCATGGACTTTTGTTGAGCGGTTTATTGAGGGCGTACACCCAGCTGATCGAGGCGCCTTGGTTGAATCAATTGTGAAATCTGTTGAAGCGGAAAGTCCTTGGGACTTTGAAGGCCGCTTCTTGAAATCTACTGGAGAGTTAGTTTACTTTAGAGCTTCATCGACACCGTCTAAAAAGAATGGTCAATTAGTGTTTCATGGAGTCCTCCTAGATGTAACAGAAACGAAGAATATCCAAGAACAATTACACCATAGTCAAAAGATGGAAGCTATTGGCCAATTGGCTGGTGGGGTGGCTCATGACTTTAATAATATGTTGGGCGGAATAATGATGTCCGCCGAAATTATCAAAACTCACTTACCAGAAAACTCAGAAGGTCATGAATTTCAAAAATTGATTGTTGATTCAGCTCGGCATGCATCTGAATTAACTCAAAAGCTTTTAACTTTTAGTCGAAAGCAAAATACTTCTTTTGCAGTGGTTGACGTTTCAAACGTTGTTGAAGATGTGACTTCAATTTTATCTAAGACCTTGGATAAAAAAATAACTGTCTCGTTTACTTCAGAAAAAGATGAGCTGCTTACACGTGGAGACTTTTCTCATTTGCAGAGTGCGATGATGAATTTAGGTATAAATGCCTCCCATGTTTTAGAAAAAGGTGGAGAAATAAGTTTTGCGCTTGCGGTTAAAGAGATAGACGAAGCCTACTGTGAAAATAGTACTTTCGATTTAGTGGCTGGAGAGTACATATGTATCTCAGTGAAAGATACAGGCTCCGGTATAGAGGCAGATCATTTACCGCATATTTTCGAACCTTTTTTTACGACGAAACCTAAAGGGCAGGGAACTGGTTTAGGTCTAGCAGCCGTATATGGAACCGTTCAAGAACATAAGGGTGAAATAACGGTGGATAGCGATCTTGGTATCGGAACAGAGTTTAAAATATTATTACCTGTAGCTACAGGTGCAGAAGTTCGCTCAGTGAAAGAGGACTCTTTATTGACTGAAAAAAGCATTTCAGGAACAGTTTTGATTATAGATGATGAAGATGTTATGAGGTTGACAGCGGAAACTGTTTTAGAGTATTTGGGTCACAAAGTATATGTCGCAGAGGATGGCCAAAAGGGTTTAGAAATATTCCAGGAAAAACAAGATGACATAGATTTAGTTATTTTAGATATGATTATGCCGGAGTTAGATGGCCTATCTTGCTTGGAAAAAATCCGCAAGCTCAATAAAAATATTCCGGTTATTATCGCGTCTGGTTATAGTGAACGAAAAGATTTTGAAGATGTTAAAGCTTTTGGTGTCAAAGATTTTGGTAATGTCTCAAGTTCTGTGATAAACGGATAATAATGAAGAAGTGCATTTAGGCCATATTTTATCTTGGACAATAAAAATATGAGGACCTAAATGCAACACGAAATTACAACGTCTCTTTGGTGTAGTCTATCAGAA
>JAJPOQ010000058.1 GCA_021232515.1 Lentisphaeraceae bacterium | reverse complement strand
TTCTGATAGACTACACCAAAGAGACGTTGTAATTTCGTGTTGCATTTAGGTCCTCATATTTTTATTGTCCAAGATAAAATATGGCCTAAATGCACTTCTTCATTATTATCCGTTTATCACAGAACTTGAGACATTACCCATTTATTAAACCAGATAAATAAAAAATGAGGTATAAATCGTGCGATAAAAAACTGAAAGGAGCCAGCATTGAAGAAACTTTTAATATTAATCATCATCTTTCAAACTATTACTATCCAGGCAAGCGATGGCTTTACTTATGAAGACGTAAGTAAACTCGACTACGCTTTTATCTTAACCTGTGCCTCCATGGTATTTTTGATGCAGATGGGATTCATGTGTCTAGAAAGTGGTCTATGCCACTCAAAAAACTCTATCAACGTTGCTGTAAAAAATCTTACTGACTTCATGGTCTCTATGACTACATTTTGGATTATCGGCTTTGGTCTTATGTTTGGTCGAGATGTAGCAGGATTTTTTGGCTGTTCCAACTTTGCAAGTGACTTTCCTGATACAAAGATGGCAGCCTTCTTTCTCTTTCAAGCCATGTTTTGTGGAACTGCTGCCACTATTAACTCAGGTGCTATCTCTGGTCGAGCAAAATTTAGCACATATATAATTATGACCTTTGCTGTTTCTGGCGTTATCTATCCTGTCTTTGGGCACTGGACGTGGGGTGGATTATGGGATACAGCCAATAGCGGCTGGCTAGAAAAAATTGGATTCTTAGATTTTGCCGGAAGTTCTGTAGTTCACTCTGTTGGTGGATGGGTAGCTCTTGCAGCAATTATGATTATTGGCCCTCGAAAAGATAAGTTTGATGAAAATGGTCATCCAAAAAAGATAGCACCAAGTTCACTACTTCTCTTCTACATTGGTATGTTCGTGATTGCTTTTGGTTGGTTTGGCTTCAATGCTGGTAGCCTACTGAAAGCTGATGAAAGAATTGTACCTATAATGGTGAATACTTTACTCGCAGCATGCTTTTCGGGCCTAACGACTATGGTGATTAATTGGTGGAAAGACAGCTCAAAAACACCACAACCAGAATACATTGCAAATGGCTTACTTGCCGGGTTTGTCGCTATCACAGCATCTTGTGCTTGGGTCTCTCCAGCTAGTGCTGCCTTGATTGGTATTATCTCAGGTATCATCTTCACTTACAGCGTAAAATTCATCGAACATAAGTTGAAGCTAGATGACGTTGTCGGTGCTGTTTCCGTTCATGGCGTCTGTGGAGTTTGGGGTACTTTAGCAGTGTGCTTATTCATGAAAGAAGAATTCTTAACCGTTAGTCGCTTTCAACAATTCTACGTGCAGCTTATCGGCGTAACGGTGTGTTTCGCATGGAGCTTTGGTACGAGTTGGCTAGTCTTCAAGTTCCTTCATGAGTCTTATTCACTTAGAGTTAGTTTCGCTGATGAAGAAAAAGGTTTAAACTTATCTGAGCACAATATCGCTGAAGATGGCAAGAAACTTTAACTTTTCTTTTAAAATATGTCTAATAACTATTTCAACGTCACTATTGGTGTATGGATACTATAGAAAATACCTCAGGTGAAGACAAAAGTGAACTGTTTATCACGCTCCTCTCAGAGCATGAGAGAGCTCTTTTGCGTTATGTTTTAGTCATGTTACCAAATGTAACTGATGCAGAGGACATACTCCAAGAAAGTAAACTCGTTATGTGGCGTCACTTTAGTAAATTTGAGCAAGGTAGTAACTTCAAAGCTTGGGCTCGTAAAATCATCTTCAATCGCATCTTAGCTTTTAGAAAGAAGAAAGGTAAAGAGTCCAACCGTTTTATATTTTCAGATCAATTTTATGAAGTCATCGAAAATAATATTGACAAAAATGAAGAAATACGAGACTCCCAAAACTCCACTCTTTTAAAGTGTATCAACAAACTTCCTCATCATCACAAAGAAATGATTCACCTGCGCTACAATAAAGGTCATGAAATAGAAGAAGTTGCTCAAGAAGTTAACAAAAGTGTTGCTGCAAGCTATAAAATAATCGCCAGAGTTCGTGAGATACTTCGTGACTGCGTTCGTATAGAAGGAATAATGTCGTGAATAAAGAAGATAAAAAATGTCTATATGAGCTCATTGAAAAGCATATCAACGATCAACTTTCTGACTCTGAATCACTGAAACTTCAAGATATAGTTATCGCCAGTGAAGAGGCTCAAACTATCTATGTCGATGCACTCGATCAACACTCTCGCATGCTAGACTTATCCGACAAAATAACATTAAACACAGACCAGAAACAACCAACTAGTAACACCAACCTATTTTATAAAGTCATTGCATTGGCTGCCCTACTTGCATTGGCATTCACCGTTTTAAATCCAAGAACTGTCGAGCAGAATCATATCGCCACTATTTCTAAAACAGAAAATTCTCGTTGGGGAAATAGCTCACTACCAACAAATGAAGGATCAAAGTTAAGTGCTGGCCAACTTACCTTAGAAGAAGGCCTCGTCAACTTAGAGTTCACGTCAGGAGCCAAACTTACGATTGAAGCTCCAGCGACCATAGAGTTAGTCGACAACATGTACTGCAAAATCCACTCAGGCACTGCTCTAGTCTCTATTCCAGAGTCGGCTCAAGGTTTTAAGATCATCACTCCGACAGCCTCTGCCATCGATCACGGCACGGAATTCTTGGTTAGCTATGACCCAAGTAGTAAGCAATCTTTAGTTGATGTATTAGATGGCGAAGTTGAAGTTGCCACACTCAATTCAAAATCCTCTAAAAGGTTCTTCACGGGAGAATCAGTTTACGTCAATCAACAAAAGTTATCTAAGCAAAACAAAGCAAATGAAGTCTTATCTAGTACTACAAAGCAAATCGATAAAGACGTCCTAACTATCTCTACAGAGTACGGCAGTGGCGATGATGCCTATATAACAAAAACTAAAATCAAAGGACATAACAGTAACAGTCTTCTCATGGTGAAGAAGTCTGAGACTGATTTTAAGCGTAAAGCTTACCTTAAGTTTGATTTAAGAAACCAAGAGTTAAAAGAGTATAAAACAGCTAAGCTTAAACTTGCCCTACAAGCATCTGGCTATGGGTTTGCCGCTCTAGTTCCAGACTCAAGTTTTTCTGTCTATGCCTTAACGAACGACGACTTAGACGACTGGCAACACTCAAGTATCTCTTGGCAAAATGCACCGGCAAATACAGATAATAATGAACTTGATTATACGCTCCTCACAAAAATAGGCACATTCTCTGTCCCAAAGGGAAAATACACTGATATAGTCACGCTTAATTCCTCGACATTATCTCAGCACATCAAAGAAGATAAAAATAAAATCGTCAGCTTAATCATTATACGTAATACAGGTGAGTTTAGTCCGCACGGGCTTGTCCATGCATTTGCTTCCAAAAGACATCCAGACGCCATGGCTCCGACCCTTGAATTCAGTAAAGACTAGTACTGCCCTTTAACAGACCAAGTTGTTGGACCATGATAAACATTGTAGTTCACAACTAACTCCACTTTATCTCCATCAAATTTAAAATCGAATGTTAAGCAATAAGGGGTTTCTACTAGAAAAACCTTAACTTTTAAATGGTCTTTATTTACCCAGCCACCACTCGAAGCAATCTTCTGTAAACCATTGGTTCTACCGACAACAGATTTTATATTTTTCTCAAAAGTCATTTCACCCAAAGTCCATTTTCCTGATGAAAATTTCACCTCTTGTGTCCCATGCTCATTTGTGAGAAGAATTTTGTTCGTGCCATCTGACATCTTTTTAAAGGAAAATGACCTCAATCCTTTATCATTATCTGCAAACTTGTAGACCTTGTTTTCTTTTTCGGCAAAAGAACCGTCTAGACTCAAAGGTTTAAGAGATAAGCTTTTTAGCTTAGCTTTCAGAGTTTCATTCGCTGTTATATTTAGTGGCAGTGGTTTTGAACCAAGTTTTGGATAAAGCTTTGTCCAAACTATATTTAAAAGTTTCTGCATACCCTTCATACCGCCATTTACAGCTAGAACAGTTTGTTTGTCCGGCATAACGATACAGTATTGACCAAAGGCTCCATCGGCACGGTAAGAGTTGTTTTGGCAACGCCAAAACTGAAAACCATAACCTTGATTCCAGTCACTTTTAGGGTTTGTACCATTCTCTATTTGCTTCGAGCTTGCCTTTTTGATCCACTCTCTGGAGATCAGTTGTTTTCCATTCCATAGACCCTCTTGAAGATAAAACTGACCAAACTTGGCGATCGACATAGTGTTTATTTTTAAACCATACCCGCCTGTATTTGCTCCGATAGGATCAACTTCCCAAGAATAATCGCGAATTCCTAAAGGCTTAAAAAGTCTAGGTTCAAGATACTGAACTAAAGTTTGCTTAGTCACCTTCGTTAAGATCTTCGAAAGCATATAGGTTGCACCTGTATTATACTTAAAGTAACCACCTGGCTTGTGCGTCACTTCTTGCGCCAGGAAAACCTTTACCCAATCATCATCGCCTTCATTTATAATTGGTTTTAAGGTATCAACTGAGTGACCAGTCCCCATGATTAGCAGGTCCTTGATCGTCATCGCTTTAAGGTTCTCAGAAACTTTCTCGGGGAGAGACTTGGGAAAGAAAGAAATAACTTTATCACTCAGATTTAAAAGACCTTCATCGCAAGCCATACCAATTGCCGTTGAAGTGAAGCTTTTACTCAAAGAATAAAGCATGTGACTTTCACTATTTTGATAAGGGTTCCACCAACCTTTACTTATAACTTTGCCATTCTTAACCAAAACAAAACTATGAACGGCATCTATCTCATTTTCTAAAGCCTCAACAAACTCCAACACTGTTTGAGATGAAACTCCGACAGACTCTGGAGTCGCTTCTGGCAATTCATTGGCGAATGACCAAGAAGTAAAAAATGTTAATAATACAAGAAATGCTTTCATGAAAATCCTTTTAAAATGTTACAGACTAAATAGCCCTACACAAGGAAAACCCATGACTACTTCTTTTCCTTTTTGCGATACTGCAAAGGGCTTTCATTTACATGGGTTTTGAATTGACGAGTAAAAGCACTTTGGTCATAGAAGCCTGTTTCATAAGCTATGTCAGCCAAAGACATGTCAGAATTTCTCAACAGATCACAAGCTTTGTGAACTCGTAAGCGAATGATGTACTCGCGAATACTCATATGAAAACGGGCTTTAAACTTTCGCTGAAACTGGCGAACAGAAAGTCTCACCTGGTCTGCTAAGTCTTGAACCGAAAGGTTTGTCGTAAAGTGATCCCTTAAGTACTTTACTGCTGGGTATATCTCAGAGTAGTTTGTATATGAAGCGTGACTTTTATTGTATTCTATTGTTGTACCGATTGTGCCAACAACCTTGCCATTTCGATTCTTTATTGGAAACTTGTTTGTTATAAACCAATCGACAACACCACTTTCATTTACCGCTAATTCAGATAACTCTAAAATAGACTCACCGCTTTCGATGATAAGACGATCATCTTCCGCGTACTTAGCACATAACTCTTGTGGGTAAAAATCGTAATCTGTCTTTCCGAGAAGTTCTTCTTCTGACTGACAACCACAACGTTGCAGGGTTCTCTTGTTTCCAAGGACATGTCGTCCCTCTAAATCTTTAGCAAATACATACAAACCAGGTACTTGGTCTGCTATTTGGCAAATAGGCATTTCGACAGCATTCTGCCAAAACTCTCTTTTAAATCTTTTTGAATCCACACCAAAACTCCTTGTCGTATACATGATAATTCATAACGAACAAAATTGTCGAAAATCACCATATATAAACTCAATACATACACTATCTAAATCTTCTACGAAAACACCAATGTCGTAAAAGAGCAATTTACATATATATCACCCCTCTTCCCTGAAAAGACAATTAACTTTTTAATAAAATGGCGCATTAATACCAAAAATATAATTTTATAAACAAGATTAACATCGCTTTTAAAACTCTATTTAGGATACTTATAGTATTAGTTACAAGGATATTGTGTATGTTGAGAGAAAAAGATATGTTTTATTTCATGTTAATTTTATTTATTACATTTACGCCATCATGTGTCGTAAAAAGCATAAAAAATGACAAGATAAGACTGATCAAAGCTAACTCGCTTGAGAATTGGACAGGAAACTTAGATAACTGGACAATCGAAGGTGATATTATTACCGGTGAATCGACCGATTCGAATCCATTAAAGCAAAATACTTTCCTTATCTGGAATAAAGATCTACCTGAGAACTTTGAACTAAATTTCAAGTACCGCTTCCTTTCTGAAAAAGGTAACTCCGGTATTCAATACCATTCTAAAGTCTTAGACAAAGAAAAGTTTATTGTCGCTGGCATGCAAGCCGACTTCGAAACGGGCGATAAATACTCAGGAATTCTCTATGAAGAAAGAGGCCGAGGTATACTTGCTCAACGAGGAAACTCGATAATTATCAATGAACAAGGCAAAAAAATAGAAGCTGGCAAACTCAAGGTCCCTACTGGAGTTGATAAGTCGACAAAAGAAGATGGTTGGCAGACTTATAAAGTTGTTTTCCTAAACAACAAAGCAACTCATATAATCAATGGCTACGCGACAAGCATCACTAAAATGGAAAGCTTTGTTAGTAAAGCATATGGAAGAACTTTGGCTTTACAACTGCACAAGGGCCCGCCAATGAAAATTCAATTCAAAGCTTTAACTCTTAGAGAATTAAATTTCTGTTCTGAAAAAAGCTCACAAAAATACCAAACTGAACTATCCAGCTCAGTTAAAAATTTACATAATTAACATCTATCTCAAGGACAATGTATGAAATACGGCATGAATATGCTTCTATGGGGCACTCATATAACGGAAGATCAGTTTTCAATATTTGACGATCTTAAGGCAGCTGGTTTTGACGGCGTTGAAATCCCTCTTTTTGAAGGTGAGAAAGAACATTTTCAAAAAATGGCTCAAGCTTTAAAAAGTGCAGGATTAAGCTGCACGACAGTTACTTGTGTTGGTGCTGAAAATAATCCTGCCAGTTCGGACCCTGCCATACAGGCTGCAGGCTTGGAAAGTATAAAATGGGCTATTGACATGACCTATGCTTTGGAAGCTGATACTTTAGTAGGTCCATTTTTTGCAGCACATGGTTTCTTCGAGATAGAAGGTTCAATCGAAGAAGGTCGAGTTCGTTCTGCAAAAATCATCAAAGAAGCTGCTCAGTATGCTCAACAGTTTAACATAAAACTAAGTATGGAGTTCTTAAATCGTTTTGAGATATTCCTCCTAAGTTGTACTGAAGACACGGCAAAATACCTTGAGCTCGTCGATGAACCAAATGTTGGGATTCTTTACGACACTCACCATGCAAACATCGAAGAAAAGTCTGTAACTCAAGCTTTCGATCAACACAGTAAAAAAATCAATCATATCCATTTCAGTGAAAGTCACCGCGGAGTATGTGGCGATGGCCAAGTGAATTGGCAAGAAAGTAAAAAAGCTGTCCAAGACTCTGGCTACGATGATTGGATAGTCATAGAAGCATTTGCTCACGACATACCGGGTTTCTCTGAAGTCGCCCATGTTTGGCGTCCTATGTTCGAAACTAAACTACAACTATGTCAGGATTCCATAAAATTCTGCAAACAGTTAATGAGCAAATAATCATCAGGAGAAAATATATGAAATACTTAATACTCTTTACCCTCTTCCTTTGCTCCATCGCTATGGGCGCAGATAAAAAAATCGTTCTTGTTGCCGGCAAGGACAGTCATAAATATGGCGACCATGAGTTCCGGGCTGGTTGTCACCTACTCGCAGATAAATTAAACAAAAGTGGTCTTGATGTAAAAGCGACTGTTATTGAAGAAAGAAACTGGCCAAAGACAAACAAGGTTTTTGATGAAGCCGACGCTATCATTATCTACTCAGATGGTTTTAACGTTCATCCTTTAAAAACGAAAAACCTCTTTACTCATATCATTGAACTCGCCAAAAAAGGTAAAGGCATAGGTTTTATGCACTATGCTTGTGAAGTTGAAAAAGCGAACGGTCACTTCATGAATGATCTAGTTGGCGGTTACTACGAAAGACTTTACTCGGTGAACCCTCACTGGGTTTGTAACTCGATCTTAAATAAAGACCACGAAGCGACTCAAGGCGTCGGCAACTTTAAGGTCAAAGATGAGTGGTACTTCAACATTCGTCTCAACGATCAAGTTAAACCTGTACTACAAGGTATACCGGACAAGGTTGCCCGCTCAGGAAACAGTACTTATCCTCGTGGCGCTCTAAAGCATATCGTTGACGCTGAAGGCCGTACTGAAACTCTTCTGTGGACGCTAGAAAGAAAAGACGGCGGTCGTGGCTTTGGTTTTACTGGCGGTCATCACCATGTCAACTGGAAAGACGACAACTACCGCAAACTCGTTTTAAATACAATCATCTGGTCTGTTGGCCTTAAAGTTCCAGAGTCTGGAGTTTCTTCAACAACTCCAACTACTGAAGAGATGGAACAAAATATGAAAGCTAAGAAAAAATAAGGATAGTAAGAATGAATCTATATAAGTTATTTTGCAGCTGTTTAGTTGGTCTCTCTATGACTGGTTCTGCAGCCGACCTACACGATAGTAAAATGGTCCCACCTGAATCGATTCAAGTGCCTGAAGGCTTAGAAGTTACTGCTTGGGCAACTTCACCAATGCTTTTCAATCCGACAAATATGGACGTCGACTATAAAGGTCGTATGTGGGTTGCAGAAGGTCGCCGTTATCGTTTATTCAGAAATAATAAGTGGGTACCAAAGTCTGACCGTATTGCGGTTATGGAAGATACCGACAAAGACGGCAAAGCTGACAAGCACTGGACATTTGTCGAAGACGAAGAGCTCATCGCTCCACTTGGCGTTGCAGTCATCGGCAATAAAGTCATCGTAGCACAGCCACCAAACCTCATTGTTTACACAGATGTAAATAACAATGCAGTTTTTGATAAAGGTACAGACAAACGCGAAGTCCTTCTCACTGGTTGGGGCGGTAAAGACCACGATCACAGCTTACACTCAGTAACTGTTGGCCCAAATGGACAATGGTACTTCAACACAGGTAATGCTGGTAATATGGACGTCAAAGGCACTGACGGTTTCAATCTTATCGCTGGTAGTTTCTACAATGGTGGTGCGAAATACGCTGGCAAAAAAAGTTCAGATGGCTTTGCTTACTTCGGTGGCGTTGCTGTTAGAATGAACCCTGACGGCAGTGGTATAAGAGTTATAGGTCATAACTTCCGAAACTCTTACGAACAAGTTATAACTTCTCTTGGCGATGTTTTTCAAAATGACAACGATGATCCACCGGCAGCTAGAACTAGTTACCTTATGGAATACGCCAACATGGGTTTTGCTAAAGACAATGGTCTTATCTCTTGGGGTAAAGCAAGACGTTTTAACTTCGACATGACTGGCCGACAAACAGTTCCTGAAGCTGAATGGGGACAAGACAATCCTGGCGTTGCACCTTCTGGTGATGTTTATGGCGGTGGTTCTCCAACTGGTATCGCTTACTATGAAAATGGTCCGATGGAAAAAGACTGGAAAGGTCTACTTCTTTCATGTGAACCTGCAAGAAATGTTATCTTCGGCTACAAACCAAAAATGGAAAAAGGTGGATTTGCTCTAAAGCGCACAGACTTCATGACGACTGCTCCAAAAGAATTCAAAGGTGCTGACTTCAAAGGCGGTGCTAAGAATATGGGCAACGACATGAAAAACCTTTTCCGTCCATCGGATGTTACTATCGGAGCTGATGGTGCTATCTACGTTGCAGACTGGTTTGATACACGTGTTGGTGGTCACCAAACTTTTGACCGTCACATGTATGGTACTATCTACAGAATTGCTCCTAAAGGCTTTAAACCACAGATCCCTAACTACGACTTCAACACTATCGAAGGCTTAGTAGAAGTTCTACAAAGTCCAGCAGTAAATGTCCGTGCTATTGGTTTCTATGGTCTAAAAGAACACGGCAAAAAAGCTGTTCCTGCGGTCAAAGCACTACTAAGCCATGAAAACGAGTACATCCGCTCTAGAGCTATCTGGCTTCTTCCTCAACTTGGCGAAAAAGGCAAAGCGGTTGTTGAAGCACTACTAGATAACAAAGACGTTCAAGTTCGTATCACTGCTTACAGAGCTTTAAGATTTGTCGATCATAAACTTCTAGAACTTTCTGCTAAGATGGTTAAAGACTCTTCACCAGCTATTCGTCGTGAAGTAGCTCTAGCTATGCGCTACATACCTGCAGCGCAATCAAAAGAAATTCTCGTTAGTATGATTAAACAATGGGATGGACAAGACCGTTTTTATCTTGAAGCATTTGGAACTGGTTCAGACAACAAATCTACTGAGATATACGAAGCTGTAAAAGCATCTACATCTTGGGATGCAAAGATGACGATGATTGCCTGGAGACTCCACCCTACTTCATCTATTGCAGATCTCAAAAAGTTAAGTTTAAATGAAAGTGCCGATAAGCTTGAAAGGTTTAGAGCTATTGATGGCATAGCCTTCAATAAAAGTATCGTCGCATATAAAGCTATGAAAGAGATCGAAGAAAAAACTTCTGGCAAGTTCAAAGAAAGATCGGCTTACTGGGTTAAGTACAACTCTAAGATCTCTTGGAAACCATATGCAGGTAAATTGACCTTTACTTATAACGATAGCCTTATCCCTTCTATGCCTTCAAGCAAAATCGATACTGCTGAAGTCCTAAAACTAACTGGCGATGTTAAGCGCGGTAAAGCAAAAGCTGCTGCTTGTCAGATGTGTCACCAGATAAATGGTGTCGGTGCTGACTTCGGCCCTGCACTTAGTGGATGGGGTAAAACTCAACCTTTAGAAATCATCGTTAAAGCTATCGTAGATCCAGATGCAGATATCGCTCATGGTTTTAAAGCGAGTGAGATAAAAACTAAAAATGGTAAAACGATTCAAGGTTTCGTTGTCGCTGAAGGTGAAATAGTCAGTGTGAAAGTTATGGGTGGCACGACTGTCGACATCAACTCAACTGACATAGCTTCACGCAAAGAGCTTAAAAAGTCAGCAATGATCTCAGCACAATCTCTAGGGATGACGCTACAAGATATTCGCGACATAACTGAGTACCTCAAGAAAAACTAATTTTAAACAGTTCTAACTAAGGCAGAAACTCCTCGAGTTTCTGCCTTTTAATTTTTCGGAATATGTATGTATAAGATTTTAATTATCTCTCTTCTCTTTTTAGGCCAAGCCTTTGCTCAAGATAAGCCAAATGTCATTTATATACTGGCAGATGATTTAGGCTACGGTGACTTAGGCTGTTATGGTCAAACAATTTTAAAAACACCGCACTTAGATGCTCTCGCAAAAAACGGCATGCGCTTTACTCGCAACTACTCTGGCTCGACAGTCTGTGCGCCCTCTCGTTGCACTCTTTTGACTGGTCGCCACACTGGATCCTCAACCATTCGAGGGAATGGTGCAGCACTTTTAAAAAGTACAGATTTCACCATCGCCGACCTTTTTAAAGATGCAGGCTATGTAACCGGGAATTTTGGTAAGTGGGGCATAGGTCACCCGCCACCAGCAGATAACCCTAACAAACACGGTTTTGATGAGTTTTTTGGATATGTAAATATGTATCATGCGCATAACTTCTATCCTGAGTTCCTCATTCACAATGGCAAAGAAGTTAAGCTAAGAAATGTCACAAAAGATCACTTCAAAGACCAATCAATTGAGAAAAAAGGCCGTGGCGTCTCCAAAGAAAAGTTGGACTATGCTCCGGACATAATTCGAGACAAGATGCTCAACTTTATCGATGAGAATAATGACAAACCATTTTTTCTCCTCTATACGCCAAATACACCTCATGCTAACAATGAAGGAAACAAGTGGCGACGTGGAATGGAAGTCCCTCACTTTGATAAGTTTGACAAGGAAGATTGGCCTGTCGAAGAAAAAGGCTTTGCTAAGATGATTCTGGATCTCGACAACGACATAAAGAACATCACAGATCAACTAAAAAAGCATAAACTGTTAGATAATACACTCATCATCTTTTCATCGGATAATGGTCCTCATCAAGAAGGTCTTCATGAGGTTGATTTCTTTGATTCAAATGGGTTAAAGCGAGGGTTAAAACGAGACCTTTTTGAAGGCGGCGTTCGTGTACCTATGATCGCCCATTGGCCCGGCAAAGTTCCAGCTGGAATAGTCAATAACAGCATAGTCGCCTTTCAAGACCTCATGCCAACTTTAGCTGAGTTACTCAAGGTTTCTGCGCCTAAAAATGACGGCACATCGATGCTACCAAAGCTTCTTGGTAAAACCATGAACGACATAAACAGAACTCTCTATTGGGAGTTTGGTGAACGCGGCGGCAAACAAGGTATTTTAAAAGGAAACATCAAACTTATAAGATACTTTGGCAAAAACACTAGACTTGAGCTCTATGACGTCGATAAAGACCCTCAGGAAAAGAATAATATTATTACAGAATTCCCTGAACTGGCGGATAGCTTGCTAAAAAAGATGATCTCCATGACAGATAGTCAAAATCACTTCGGTAAGTAATTTCACTCGGGAGTGCTCACCTTCCTGTTGCCAGGAAGGCGAGCTTCCACATACACCCGTAGCGAAAAGTATTCTAATAAGTACCAAGACTTTATATTTTTCAAGAACAACAAGCAATACAAGTCTGTATTTCTTAGATATATAGGCTAACCCTAGCATGAATCCTTCATCACCCTCTTCTATTTTCTAGTAAATTTTCAACCTACCTCCAAACGTAGATCTCCCTTTCATACAAATCTGTATACCTCAAAAGCAGCACTAATTTGACGATAAACCGTCACCCTCCTCAACTAAACTGGAGTCCGGAATACCTGATGGCTGCCATGAGAATCAGCTAGGAAGTCATCTTTTAGGCCTTGCTTTTAAAGCTGAATGTTTCTAAATTATGCTTCTTAATTAAACTGGGACTATCAAAACTATGAAAACACCTCTTAAAGCTATCGCTCTACTATCATTCTTATTCTGTAGTCTTACTGCTTCTGCAGGAGATCTAACTTGGACTGTTCCTGATACTTGGGAAGATCTAAAACAATCTTCATCTATGAGACTAGCTACTTTAGCTGTAAAAGAAGATAAAAGTCTTTTAGTTAAAGTTTCTCGCTTCCCTGGTCATGTTGGTGGTGAATTAGCAAATGTTAACCGCTGGCGTGGTCAACTAGGTCTGAAAGGTATTAAATCTGCAGATCTAGAAAAAGAACTTACTGTTATCGAGACAAAAGCTGGCAAAGCAAAGTTACTCGACATCTCAAACAACGGAAAACAGATGCTGGCTGTTATGCTTAAAGAGGAAAAGTACACCTACTTCTTCAAGCTTATGGGCACTTCAGATAAAGTTGGCAAACAAAAAGAAGCTCTTATTGAGCTAACTAAAAGTATCAAGTAACACCCATTTTCTGTGGCTGAGTCAGCTCAGCCACTTTCAATGTTTCTTATTCCCCAAATTACCATATCGGTGGTAATTATCACTGACAGACATAGCTCTCAAGTAATTAAGTAATTCTATCCTTCCCTCTGCATAAACCGGTACCGCTTTTACAAAACAAAAGTCCTTGCTGGCCTGCTCTAACCACTCACTTGGCAACTGACTGATAAATCTATTTCGCCCCTGACTATTCGTATAAAAGTATTCACTAAAACTCTCTTCAGATGTGATGGTAACTTCGATTATCTCCCAAGGCAAAAACAACTCTAGATGTAACTCTTCATACCTTGATTCTGAGACAAATATCTCAAGAGTTGCATCACAGACCTTTGCCGCTGCTATGCTACTCAAAACATCTAAAACACTATCTTCGGCCTGAACAAATAAGCGTATCGGTATATCGGCTTTATAAAGAGTGTAATTCTCTTGCCCGAGGACATCTGAATGGTCTTTAAAAACACTAAAGTAGTTTTTATATGAATCTTCATAACTGAGAACAGCCTGCTTCCATTCATGATAAACATTTGGGAAAAGAATACTTATTTGGCCATAAATATCCTTAAAGTCATCACTCAGCTCTGTATTGAGTTCGAGACCTTCACTTTTATCCTCTTCGACACTCATTAATTGCAACAAGTAATTCTCACCACCTGCTTTTAAACCACGACCAAAGGAACTGTTCTTTATCCCACCAAAAGGTTGGCGATTTACTATGGCTCCGGTAATGGTGCGATTTATATAGGCATTGCCAACCTGCACTTTAGACAGCCACAATTCTTGTTCACGGTCATCTAAAGAATGAATGCCGCCGGTCAGTCCATAGTTTAGTGAATTCACCATGTCAATTGCACCTTCTAAGTCAGACGCCTTTACTACACCTAGAACTGGTCCAAAAAACTCATTGTTGAAGGTGTAACTTTCAGGATTTACACCAAGTTTTATCCCTGGTGACCAAAGATTCGGATTTTCACTATCAACGGCAGGCTCTACAAGCCAAGTTTCGCCATCTTCTAAAGTGGTTAAAGCTCGCGCAAGCTTCTCTTCTGGCTCGTGAATTAGAGGATTGACCACGGTTTTAGCTTTTGTCGAAACACCGACGCTCAAGCTTTCAGTAGCATCTTTTAGTGAGGTAAGAAACTTTTGGTCTTCGTAGACATTTTCTTCTAAAATCAATAAAGAACATGCGGAGCATTTCTGACCTGCATGACCAAAAGCTGAGTGAGTGATGTCTTTTATAGCTAAATCTCGATCCGACATATCCGTGACGATAAGGCAGTTTTTACCACCAGTCTCTGCCATAAGATTGAGAGTTGGTCGCAACTTCATAAATAACTGAGCTGTACTCGTCGCTCCTGTTAGTATACAGGCTGCTACACGCTCATCTTTTATTAACTGAGAGCCCTCTGATTCATCATGACAATTCAAAAACTGTAAAACACTTCTCGAACAACCTGCTTCATAAAATAGCTCAGCTATATGAAAACCAACTAAAGACGCTTCTGGTGCAGGTTTAAAGATAACTGTGTTGCCAGTGACTAATGCAGATGCGACTCCGCCTATAGGAATCGCTAAAGGGAAGTTCCATGGAGATGCAACAAGAACAGTGCCTAGTGGGTTCATACTTAAGTTTTCATTTGCTGCCCACTTTTTCATACTTCGGCTGTAGTACTCACAAAAGTCAATTGCCTCAGATACTTCTACATCTGCTTCGATTAGAGTTTTACCCGTCTCTTGAATCATGATACCAATAAGTTTTCCGCGATTCACTCTAACTAAATGCGCCATCTTATAAAGGATTTTGCAACGTTCATCAATCGACGTTTTACTCCAGCTAGCAAATGCTTTTGCGCTACTTTCTAAGCACCGATTAACTAATTCAGAACTCGCAAGTATCACTTCTCCCAGGACATTGCCATTGGGAGAAGAAATAGGACGAGCATCACCTTCTGAAATACTCTCTCCATCAATAAATAAAGGAACTCTGATACTCTCTAGTTCATCAAGCTTCTGGTAAATACTTTGTCCCCATTTTTGATTCACCAAAAGAGCAAAGTCTGTATCTGCTTCATTTCTAAATTCTGCATCTGCTTCTAAAGCAACTGCAGGTTCATTTCTATTTTGACTTCTTCGAGGAGTTGAATCTATTTGAGAAACTAAAGAACAACCCTCTTTGAAAAACTCTGTCTGCTGGGAAAACGCTAAAGAACTCGGTTTAAGGTCAAACAAATGACGCAGAAAGTTTTCCTCTGCAGTATTTTCATCTAATCGGCGAATAAGGTAAGCTATCGCATTTTGAAACTCTTCTTTACCTGCTGCTGGACAATAAAGAATGATACCTTGAGAAAGCTCCTGAACTACATCTCGTATGTGCTCGGCCATACCTTCGAGCATTTCAAAATTCACATAGTCTGAAACTTCATTTTTAAACTTCAGGAGCATGGCATAAGAGAGGTCAAAAATATTATGACTAGCTATACCTATATTCACAGCTTCGACATTTTCTGGATTTAAAGCAAAATTGACTAATTTTCGATAGTGAGCATCAACTTCAAGCTTGCTCTGGAAAGGCGTTTGTTCCCAATCTTTTAGAGATGCTTCAACCTTTTCCATTGCTAAATTGGCACCTTTCACTAAGCGGATCTTGATACAAGCACCACCTTTAGAAAAACGGTCTTTTGACCAAGTTGTTAACTCTTCTAGTGCGGCAAATGAATCTGGTAAGTAAGCTTGAAGGACTATACCTCCATTAAACTTAAGGAACTCGTCTTCAGACAGTACCGCCTTGAAAAGGTCAATCGTCAAATGAAGGTCGCGATACTCCTCCATATCTAAATTCACAAACTTATACTTCGTCTCGCCATCTAAGAGAATAGTATGCTTCATAGCCGATCGATAAAGTATGCGAAGCCTTTCTTTGAGAACTTCTAAAGTTTCTTTATAAGCCAGAAGATTGATTTGAGAGAATATCGTTGAAATCTTTACCGATATATATTCTATTTCAGGTTTAGCTAAATCATCTAAGTAGCACTGAAGTCGCTTTTCGGTTTCGCCTTCCCCAAGAATTGCTTCTCCAAGGTGATTTAAGTTAGTGGTTATACCTTGAGACTTGCGGTGAAGTAAGTGTTCTTTTAATTTATCACTTTCTCCAGGTAGGATTACCCGTGAGGTTTCTTTCCGAATAAGTTCTTTGACCATCGGTATGAGATAACTGGCAAAGCGTTCGCCGAGTGCTTTAAAGGTACTCATTTCCCATCGAGTGATAGTATCGAGGTACTTGGGAGTCCCATGAACGTCTAATAGGTGAATGATCTGATTCGCAATGCGGCGATTGTCTTCACTCCGAAAACACTCATCCGTCATACTTGTGGTAAATTGCTTGCCTGCAGGGTCTTTCATTAAACGATTCAATTGTTCCATCTGATTATACTCATCGCGACTTTGAATCTCATTCGCTGACTTTATAAGTACTTTGGCAAGTTGAATGGAAAGCTCGACTAACTCAGAATCATCAAAATCCTGAGTCTTAACTTGATCAATAATATTCTGTGCTTGACTTAAATCCATAAGACGAACTCCCACTTAATCCTCTTTAATTAACTTAAGGGAATCCGTCGATCAGTACAAGTATTATGTTTTAAAAACTACTTTACAGGTTCGGTAAATAAGTACTTCCAGACCGGCTCATAGATGTAGTTACCTCTTTCGTCTTTAACTGAAGCTTTACCTGGAACTGATGCATTGTGAGCTCGACCAGAGTTTTTCTTTACATCTGCATTTGTCGTCAAACGACGACTGTGTTTATAAGGTGGTTTTACTTTATCGACATCGACTATTTCGCCAAACTTTTCTAAACCTAGTAGCTTCCAAGATCTTGGATAGTGGTTACCAGGCCAACCTGAGTCAAGCACATGAGTAAAACCGAAGTATCTGTTGTCTGGAGTTGCAGAAGGTAAACTCTGCCAAGTTTGGTCTTGGTCACGCGGTCCAGAGAACATAACGACACGGCTAACCTTCTTGTACTTGGCAAACCTTGCTGCAGTCGTCGAGCCATGAGAGATACCAGAGACTATAACATTATCCCAATTAAGTTCTTTAGTCTTTTCGTCCAAGAAGTATTGCCAATCTGCTTGAGGATTCTTTTTGGCTAGCCATTTAACAAATTGATAAGAACGTTCCATCATACCGTCTGGATATTCCAGGTTCAGAGCTTTACTAAAGTCTTTTCCTGTTGCAGCCTCTAAACGAATTCTCCCTAAGTACTCGGTATCTCCTTTAGGGTTTAGTTTAGCGAGCTTACCAAACCAACCACGAGCATAGTGAACTCCGATAACATGAAAACCATCGTTTGAAAGCCTTTCAAAGAGTCCATCATTTTTTCCCATCAGCCAAATAACGAGTTTACCTTTGGGCTTAACCTTAGTATTCACCATTGAAAATTGACGGTCTTTCTCCTTACCTTTTTTATCCTCGAGAATAAAGTTTATTTCTGGATAAGACTTAACTCGGCTATCTATTTTACTGGCTCGTTCACTGAGCTTATAGATTTTGGGATCCTTATCCTCATAGCTAAGGTTTTGGGCACAAGAGACTTGAAGCAATAACAAAGAAATAAATAAACACTGACACATTTTCACAAATACACACCTTCTTAAATATTAAGTTGTCAAATGTACTTTTAGAGTCTTTTTATTGCTAGTAATTTTCTATATTTAAATTTGCCTAATAGGCTAATTATTAAACTATTAGAGATTTTTTTGCTTCGCCGTTCTGGACATTGTATACTTAAGTGTGGAAGGAATGCGCTGGGAGTGTTTTATGGGAAGACAAAAGTTTACTTTAGTTGAGTTATTAGTCGTCATTGCCATCATTGGCATCTTGGCTAGTATGCTCCTACCATCTTTACAAAATGCACGGAACTTGTCAAAAGTAGCAGTCTGTAAAAGTAACATGAAACAAGTCGGTGTTGCCGCGGCTTCTTATATGACGGATAGTCCACTACCACACCCTCCAATTTTCAGAGACTCAACTGCCGATTGGCCCAATGAAGGTTTTGCAAGTCACTTGGGCAAAGCGGGCCCAGGAAACCCTGCTATGTGGACATTTCATTATCTTGAAGCACATGAAAATATTTTTTTCTGTCCCTTAGTCACCACTGAGAAAACTTTCCACAAAACTCCTAGAGTCAATGAAGATGACTATATGTGGGGAACATCTGTTTATTTGTTTGGTAAAGCAACAGCTGCAAATGATCCATACAGTCACCTTCGAGAAAATGATAATGCCGGTGGTATAACTATAAATAAGGTCAATGATAAAAGTGAAGGTGTTATGATGTTCGACATATTCCCAAATGCTCGAGATACATCAAGTGCGCATGAACACTACAACACTCTCATGGATGATGGTCGAGTTTTTGAACCAGCCAAAACCGAAATAAAAATGAATATCTGGCTGTGGGGTACTACCGGCTGGGCGGGAAGGTAACTTTAGTTACGGGCTACAGCAATCTGTGTATCCCGTATAAATAGCTTACATATCATCCATCATAGTCTTGATCCAACTTTCTCGCATGCTTTCGTTCTTCTCCATCTTTGCCATATCTGCAAATAAATCTTTAACAGCTTCTGATGGGCTAATACTTGAGAGTTTAGAATATCTGACGCCAAATCTTTCACTTACTTTATCAAAAACCTGTAGCACATCTTGATCTGTAGTAGTCTCATCTAAATCAACTTTGATGATTTCCTGAGCGGACGGTAATTCAGGAATATACTGGAACCAGGTATCTAAGGTAGATGACTTATCTGCTAAGTAGGACTTCATACAATGAACAATTTGTTCTTCATGTTCCTGCATATTGCTCAATAACATTTGAGCTTTTTCATCTTCTACAAAGTCCTGCATTTCGTCATAATACTCTGCGACTTTACGGTGAACGTTACATGATTCTGCGATTATATCTTTAACTTGATGGAATGCCATAATCTGCCTCCTTTATGTTTCCAACCTTTAAGTAAACATAAATCGAGAATGACTATAATAATATAAGATGTTAATTATTAAACAGTTAAAGAATTAACAGAGCAGACATCAAACAAGATTACTAAAATCTAAATCCATATTCTCAAAAGTCGTCAAACGTCTATTTCTAGAACCGTTATTTGAATCCAGATAAGATGACAAGGCACTAATCAAAGCATCGTGGGAAGAGAAGCGGTCTTCTGGATTAGGAGCTGACATCAACTCAAAGATCCTTAAAAACTTGCTTCCTAAGCTCCTGCGTTCAGGAATTGAAAAGAACAATTCAAAGTCAGCAGGTCTAACTGGAGAGAAATTTGTTTGTGGGTTACGGCCCGTTATCATTCTATATAATAAACAAGACAGTATATAAAAGTCACTTCTAATGTCTTCGATCTTCCATTGAAAGAAAGCTTCTGGAACTAAGTACTCATGGAGACTTCTAACCTGGCTGTAAAAATGCTCTTTTTGAATGTAGGCAGAAACCCCATAATCCTGAAACTTTATACGGCCGTCACCTGTCACAAAAACATTTTTAGGACCTAAAGCTAAATGAGGAAGACCAAACTCGTAGTAAGACTTCTCCAAACCTCTACATAACTCTAAGCAAATAAAGACTGCGTCGGCCAACTCAAGTTTTCCCTCTTCTTCGTCCAGTAAACTTTCCAATGAGTTTAATTTTGAATATGGGTACATTACAAAAGTATGCTGATTGCCAATTTGCCAATCTTTAATCTTAAGGTGATAAGGTTGGAGTATATCTGAAATAGAGTCTTTAGTTTGCAGTAACTCTTCTGGAGAGCTTACATAGTTTGCCCAAACATCATTGAAGAATCGCAGGTGTACAGGAGCTTTACGCAACATATCCGTAGCTTCATATATGTCGCCATATATATCCGATGCGACGTGCTCATGTAGATGGTACCTACCGGCAATTATGTTTTCATTTCTTAAACTGTACATCCTATTTATCCCGAAAAACCCGTTTCAATCACTGCTTACAACTAATGCATTTTTTGCCCAAATGAAAATTTCCTTAAAAAATTTCCACTACATTCATTAATATTTAACCATCAAAAACTCTATGTGTGACAGGTAAGTTAATAATTCTTTGAATATTTAGGTTTAATAGACCCCATCTCCTGAATCCGTGAAACTTTTTAAGTGTAAGCAAAGGCTGACAAAAAGGGCCTCATTTTACAGCCATTTCTGTTACCACTTTGTATTCGACTTAGGTTTTTTGCCTATTAATGATTGCTTTATGATTTCTGATAAAAAGTTCATTGATTTACGCATATATTTACCAAACCTATGCAGGTCTGCACTTCAACATTGATAGTAAATGTCAAATCAATACCCTTAGAGTTTTAATATTTAGAGAGATTCTCTTAAAAACCTTAAACTATGAAGAGTTCCCACCAAATTTTTAAGTATTATTTTCAAGTGCTTAACATGCTTACATGCTAGTTAGATGAGATCACATATAACAGTCCATAATCGTCTTCGTTTTCCATTGATTTTTACTGGTACTAAATGTTCATTATCGATAAATAATTGACCTATTATTCGGAAAAGTTTGAATGCCAGCATAGCGTAAGGAAGATAAACCATATTCGTTTTGAATTTAGCTGAAGGCAGAAGCTCAACATTCATAACGCTTTTTAAGTTCACGATGAAACTACTAACTCGTACCGTAATCTTGATAAAGTGTAATTATATCCTGAGCCTCGAGGGGAAGGTTTGTCCAAGAGGTAGAAACTTCAGATTTGGGTATCAACAATTGGTTGCCCATCAATATCTGTTAATTGCTACGTTACTTTATAGCTAATTGGCACCACAGAACGATTACCATTATGGCCTAGAAATTTATGATGTAATTCACTGATGTAGACACTTCCTCCATCCCCTGACTCTATTTGACGACCGCTACGCCTAGCAAGAACAAGCCATTGCTCTGGACGTTCTTTCCTCAAATTACGCTTAATAATAAAGTAGTGTTTATCAGGCCAAATTTGCGGGTCTTCAATAACTGATTATTTGCTTATTCTAAAAGGCTGTTAGACTTTGAGGTGTTTTATCCAAGCGTTGATGTAGCCTTTCTTCTGAGGGAACACCTTTAAGATTAATGGATTTTAAAAAACTTGATTGCCGCGAAATAGACTGCTTTCCGTAAATTTTTCGCGAGCTTGGCTTAAGAGACCAATCTGAGGCTTTCAAATATCAACACCATTATACTGAAGGCTTAAACGACGCGTACTTTGAAAAGATTCATTCAAATTACTATGCAGAGAGTTATTGCCCGTATCAATTTTAAATGCATTAATCATATATGAATCTGTTGGATCGTTTTTGTGTGGTAACACAAACGACTGTTAGCCAACAGGTTTTCTTTGTTTCTACCCTATAGAATCTAATCTTTCACGGATTCAACAATAAATTAGAAATATTATATTTTATTATGGTTTATGAATAATCAATGATAAAACTTACAATCAACTAAATGTTGGTATTAATAGGCTAGAACATAATTTCGAAGAGGATATACTAACATTATAAATGTATAACCCTCAAGAGCCATTAATTGACTACTCTAGAATTAGAAAACTCTCAAAAGCTAATTTTCAAAACTTTAAGTGGTAGTCATTCTTATAATCTAAATATCGAAGGCAGTGATAGAGACTATAAAGGTATATTTATCATTCCTTCCGAGGAGTACCTGTCGCTCAATGGACCTCAAGAACAGATAAATGATTCTAATAATGACATCTCATATTATGCCTTGAGGAGATTCCTCGAACTTGCAGGAAGCACCAACCCAAATATAATTGAAATGCTCTATACCGACTCTGCTCTTCATGAAGTCAAAACTCCAGAGATGGATATACTCTTTCAGAATAAAGGCCTGTTTATTTCAAAACAGTGTATCGCTCCTCACTTGAGTTATGCTGAAGCTCAAATAAAAAAGGCCAAGGGTCGCAATAAATGGATCAACAACCCACAAGCTAAAGAAGCCCCAAAACAAACTGACTTTTGTTGGGTCACGCCGTTAAAAAGCGACAGTGGCTTTCGGCCATTAGCCCTTGCCAAGGCAGGTATAGACCTAACTAACTTTGAAGCCTCTTCTTTGGAGCACCATAAAAATGTTTACAGACTCTATGCTTTGGGTAAAGATGCCAAAGGAGTATTTTCCAAGGATGGTCAAATAAAATGTCAAAGCATCAGCAAAACAGATGAAAAAGAAAAATTTTGGGGACTTCTCACTTTCAACGAGGAAGCTTATAAGCGGGTCATAAAAGATCATAAAAACTATTGGCAATGGATGGAGAATAGAAATGAAAAAAGGTGGCTACAGCAAGAGTCTGGCGAACTAGACTACGATGCTAAGAACATGATGCACACGATAAGACTTCTATACTCTGGGATCCATATACTCGAAAACTCAGAACCTCTCGTAAAATTTGAAGGGACCAAACGCCAATATCTTTTAGATGTTAGATCTGGTAAGTTCAAATATAATGAGCTTTTACAAACAGCTGAAGAACTTGCCAGCAAGATGAGAGCTTTGGAAACAGTTTCGAAAATTCCAGAAAAAGCAAATATTCAAAAAATTGACCAACTTCATTTAGACATGCTGAGTTGTTGGAAAAGTAGGACTTAAGATTTATGGAAATGACTGAACGAATACAGCTAGAGATACAAAAGTTAGAAGCTGAAGGATTTAAAGTTCTTTATACCTGTGAAAGTGGAAGCCGTGCTTGGGGATTTGAATCAAAAGATTCAGATTTTGATGTGCGATTCATCTATGCCCAACCACAGGAGAGCTACTTAACTGTCTTTGACTTTAAAGACACCAAAGACTACCCAATAGATGACCTTCTCGACTTAAATGGATGGGATCTTAAAAAAGCTCTACGCCTCTTAAGTAATAATAATATGTCGATTGCAGAGTGGATCAACTCGCCAATTGTTTACTACGAAAAAGAAGAATTCTCAAAGACACTTAAAGAACTCCAAGAAAAAGTCTTTTGTCCATCTAAAGCCTTAGGACACTACTTAGGTACAGCACGTTCAACATGGTCCAAGCATCTCAAAGAAGAAACCTTTAATGTTAAAAAGATCTTCTACGCTTTACGTCCTCTTCTAGCTTGTCGTTGGGTCTTAAAGTTCCGCACTATGCCCCCTGTGACATTTCAAAAAATGCTGATCGACGAACTCATTTCTCCTGAATTAGCGGCACGTGTCCGACAATTGATTGAAGAGAAAAAAGATCTTACAGAGAAGGATAACTGCATAAACTACGAAGATTTACGCCAATACGTAAAGAAAGAAATAAAGAAACTTTCGATCAAGAAAATCAAGCCAAATGAGACCAATGACAAGAATTCTATAGATAAGGTCTTTAGAAGATTCCTAAGCTAAAAAATGACCATTCCTTTAAGCTCTTAACAATCATTTAATTTCTTATTTTACTAAAAATTTGATATCTTAAACTCTTAGTATACATTGCCGCCATATTTATAAGAATAGAAATCATCGTACTGGAGTTAAGATGTCAAAAAATAAGTCACCGCAAAGAACGACTTCTTTTGAGAGTTGTCTCAAAAAAATGGCATCTTTCACATTAGATGATAATTCACCTGAGCCTTTAGCATCGCTAGACTATGCTCAAGAGTGTGAGTTAAAAAACAAAGCTTTTGCGAACTTCCTCAAAGTAAACGATGTTGATATAGAAGCTTCTGCGTTGATTCAATCGCCTAAACCAAGGCACTACAGAACGACAACTAAAAGAAGAGTCTTCAATAGCTCAAATGGCTTGAGCTTTGGTTTTACGAATGAACCAAAAGCTGGAACTGTTGCAGAATCTGCTCTGGAACCTGAAACGCACCTAGACATCTATAAATTCTTGATCAAGATCTTTACTGAAAAAAGTTACAGTGCACTTTCTAAAGCGTTAAACTGGGTCATCATCCGCGGTAGCTATGAAAGACAGTTCCTCATTTTAAATATCTTTAAAATGGATGCAAAAGTTGTTCGAAAAGCGAAACAACTTTCAGAACTTCTTCAAAAAGAAAAGCTTGTCGAAGGAGCTATGCTTTACTTCGACCCAAGTCAGTCTGAGTATTACCTAGAAGCTGATAGGCCTCCAAGAGACTTACAGATAAAGCATCTCTTTGGTCCAAGAACTTTGGGTTTAAAAGTAAATGACACGCTCATGCGCTACAGCCCTACTGGATTTTCTCAGGTAAATGAATCGATGGTTCCTGAAATGATCGACTTGGCAAAAGCAATGTTAAATCCAAAATCTCAAGATCACTTGCTCGACTTATACTGTGGTTATGGATTATTTAGTCATACTGTCGGTTCATTCTGTAAAAAGGTAACTGGCTATGAGTTAAGTGCAGATGCCATAAACTCAGCTAGAGAAATAACTAAGCGATTGAAGACTAGTCAGAGTACTCGTTTTTACTCTGAAAATATAACTGCTGGGACTATTCGAGATAAGTTTGAGCCTGAAACTCAAAAAGAACTTGTCATTTTAGATCCACCTCGAAAAGGTTGCGAAGCTGGAGTTATTCCACAAATTGCAAATAGAAAGCCTAAACGCGTTCTTCACATCTTCTGTGGTACAGATGAGATTCCTCGTGAGATAAAACAATGGCAAAAGAGTAACTATATAGTCAAAACGATCCAACCTATCGATATGTTTGCAGGAACCCCAAATCTTGAAACTATGGTTTTACTGGAAAGCAAGTAACTAGTTTCTTTTCTTGCGATACTGAGTTGGCGATACTTTATAGTGCGACTTAAATAAACGGGACAACTGACTGTGGTCATAAAAGCCATTATCAAAGGCTAACTGACTTATAGTCTTGTCTGTATTTAAAAGTGCACTTGCTACTGCAGCTAAACGAACCTTGATGATGTAAGTACTTGGTGAGACTCCTGTAAAGTCTTTAAACTTTCGGTCCAATTGACTCACAGATAGACCGAGTATATCTGCAAGGGTTTTTACTTTTATCTGTTGGCGAAAGTTCTTGCCGATGTAGTCGATAACTTCTGACAAGTCATAAAAAGGTTTAAACTCTTTACCTGACTTGTTTAAGTCTCGCAACAACCCACAAAGGCCAATTATCTTACCGGTTTTATCTTTCAAAGGAAGTTTAGTCGATAGGTACCAGTTCATTTGACCGTCGTTATCAGGGACCATCCAACGACGGTTTATAATCGTTTCTCCGCCCAATACTTTGGCGTCTTCACTGACATATAAGTCTGCCAGAGATTTATCAAAGTAGTCGTAGTCTGTTTTACCAATGAACGACTGGAGGTCTTCTACGCCCCAAAGTTTTAGGATGGAAGCATTCGCCATAACGAACTTCGAATGAATATTTTTCGCATAGAAATAAACATCTGACATACAATCAAACAGAGCAGTCAATTGACCTGGGTCCGCTAACTCCTCATAAAACTCTTGCTGCCAGTTATTCTTCATCTTAGTCCTTGTGGTTGCTTATTAATAAACCTAGTTGCGCAAATAATCCAAACTGAGACTATCTCTTTTTGGAAACTTTAGCTTCAACCGGCATATCCGCCCTACGCCTTAACTAAAAACCTATGTAAGTCTTTTAAAGCTAAAACATTTCTCATATAATTGTTGTTACAAATGGGTTTTTAGAGTTGTTTCATGCGATTGTTTCTAATATTTAGTTTATTTTTTATAGTCTTATCAAGTAGGGCCGAAGAAGAGCTCAAATTTGATATGGACCTTGAAGATCTTATGAAAGTAAGGATCTCGAACTCTGCATCCCTCATTCCAACAAGCATAAAAAAACAACCTGTTAGTTCCACATATATTACTCAAGACATGATTAAAGACTCAGGAGCAAGAAACCTTTCTGAAGTCCTTGAGATATATGTCCCTTCATACCAAAGCCAGCTTTTCTCCTTTACTGGAGGTATCGACGGATTTCGAGGTTTAGTCTCAAAAAGGAAATATCTAATTCTTGTAAATGGCAAAGTCATAACATCTCCACGAACCAGTACAAACATCTCCGAGCAATACATCTCTCTTATGGGAGATATCTACAGTATTGAGGTTATTCGTGGCCCTGGTGCGGCCAAACTTGGCCCTGGTGCTATCTCTGGAATCATTAGTATAAAAACTTTCTCTCCGGCCACTTTTGGAAATAACTCTGATGTTACTATCAAAAAAGGATTTGGAGAAGAGTTCTCAAGTTTTGAATTTAGAATTGGTCACCAATTCAATGAAAAAGTAAATATGTTTCTCTATGCAGGGATAGACGACTATGACGGTTCAGACCACAACCAAAGCCCCTATTTTTCTTTGAAGTCTTATCCTGGCGTCGGAATACAGGGAGATAAAGCTTACTCAGGTGCAGACCAAGCAAATGACTCGTTTGAAGATGGAGCAAGATATAAAGTTCACTTAGAGTTCGAACTTGGAAACTTTAAAACTTGGATGAGATATATAAGAGCAGGCTCTCAGGGAAATAACCTTTCCAGTACGATTAATCTCTTAGGAGGTACTGAAGTTCATGAAGCTGGGACTCAACAGTTTAATTGGGTTGGTGAGTACTTATTAGAAATAAACAAAGACACTAGAGCGAAATTTTCAACGAGTTACACCATGGATGACCTCGCTTTAAGCCTTCCTTCATTTACAACGGACGGTGACTACTTAAGATCTTCACGAATCGATTACTATCAAACTAAAGGCGAAGTTTTTTGGAATCCGGCTAAAGACCATTCTTTTGCACTCGGTCTAGAGTACACCCGCTACATACTAGGCATGGAGAGTTTACTTGCTGATGAGTCCCCTTCTGTCAGTGGATACCCAGATACAAAAAAGTGGTACAGTTGGGCCGCAGCACTTTATGGTGAGTACCAGTATACAATAAGCTCAGACAAAATCTTGTTTTTAGGTGGCCGCCTTGATGAACACTCTGATACTGACGTTATTTTTTCTCCTAAAATTGGTTTAACTTATTTTGTCACAGAACTCGATACTCTAAAGTTCCTCTACAACCGGTCAGTCCGAAGGCCAGCGGAGTCTGAACTTCGCCGTTTAGCTAGTGACAATACAAGTCCAGTAAATGAGAAGCTAGATAGCTTTGAAGTTATTTATGAAAGGCAATTAACCAATAACCAAACTATCGACCTTAGTACTTACTACTTCATAAGTGATCTAGAAAACTTAAACAACTCTTATGCATCTGAAGAAATTGGTCGTTTAGAGTCTGCTGGCTTCGAGCTTTCATGGAATTACAAAAATGAAGATTGGAATGTTATAGCTTCTTATTCATATACTGACCTACTCAACTTAAAGCTTGAAGATAAAAATAACTCAAACTTTTTTAGCCCGGAACCCTATGGTGGCAGTAGTGACTATATCAACTGGGCAACTCATCAGTTCAAAATTTACGCTAAGTATAAAATCAACAATAAACTCAGTGTGAATAGTTCCTTAGTCGCAAACTGGGGCTATGACGGTGCTGAAAGTGCCGTTCACTTAAACAACTCATCTAGCCCAGGTTCAGACGGTGGTACTGCCGCTTTTAAAGAAAGCATCTATGTAAATCTGGGAGCGACATATAAACTAAATGATAAAACGACGATTAGAGCACAAGCCATAAATATCCTCGGTTGGATAAACGATGACTACAACAAGAGGAACCACAATGGCATGGAAATCTATCGAAAAGAAGCTGAAGCCTTCACTCTCAGCCTAGAATATAAGTTCTAGTTACTTCTTCTTTGAAAGTGCTGAAGGAATAGCTGGAACAATAAATAAAAATACCATGATCACAGCATGCATCGTAAATGCTTGATTATAGTCTCTCGATTTCCCTTCTTCCGCGAAGACCTTAGTGAAAGCATAAAAGCCAATGAGAAAAACAACTCCTGAAATAAGGTACATAGTTGCTACTCTCTTAAGAACGTTCATTTCCTGAAACCTTTAAGAACTCTATGCGAATCTGTTCATAAAGCTCATCTATCCATTTTCTTGAATTATCTGGAGACGCAAGTTCTTTTGTTCGAGGATCGACTGGAGAAATGATCACTTTCACATTCTCCTTAAACACTTTTGTTGTCAGGATGAAAAGCTCTTCTATTGCTATATCACCAAGAGCTAAGCAACCAATAGAAAGGTTTTTGCCATGGATAAAGATATTTGTCCCCGGCTCTTTTCGGCCTTCTTTATTCGCCCACTTTAAATCAAACTTATTGGGATAGTTGATCTTCATCGAAAGATGGTAGGAACTGTTGGGATTTAAATACTCTAATGAATAAATACCTTCTGGAACTTGTTCATCGCCCTCTTTCAACTTCGGCCCTAAATTGCCACTCGCGGCTAAAACTGGATAAGTTTTGATGTAAGTCCAAGTCTTTTTTTCGTCTTGCACCCAAAGCTCAAGAGTTTTAGTTTCTTTGACAGCTAACAAAGCATAGTTTGATGGCGGATAAGAGACTCCAGCTTTCAGAAATAAAGGCTTAAAAGTCTCATCAACTGTTTTAGAGTATTTCTCAACAACAGACGTTACTGTCGCTCGACCTTTAGCTTTTTGATAAATGGGCACCCAGATGCTCCTTCCAAACTTATAAAAAACAACAATACACAGTAAAGCTGCTAGATATAAAGTTATACGAAACTTCACGAAGTTTACTTATTCTTTGAAAGAAACTTGTCGATTGTAGAAGTTATCTCGTCAAGCTTGTCTTCAAGAAGGTAGTGTCCTGCATCGAACTCATGAGACTCCGCTTTAGGAAACCTCTCCTGCCAAATCTTCATAAAGCCGGTGTGAAAGCAAAAGTCATGCTTCCCCCAACAAATAAGCATTGGCAAATCTTGTAAAGTTTTTAGGCCGTCATCTACATCCTGAAGAGTTTGACGTGAACGGTGTGTTTTTTCAAGTGGAATATCGCGCACAAACTCGTGAGTCGCGATGCGATTGTGCCAATTGTTATAAGGTGCTAAAAATGCAGCTTTTAACTTAGCAGACATAGGTTTTTGAGTCGTCATAAACGTTGCTGGACCTGCAAAGGCATTGAAACAACGTACTATAAATTTACCAATCATTGGCAAACGACAAAGAGATATACGGAATGGTATGTCATTTGAAACGAAAGCGGCAGTATTGAAAATAACTAAACGTTTAAATCTACTCTTTAAACGAATGGCTGTACCTGAACCAATAGCACCACCCCAGTCATGGACAAAAAGAGTAATGTTCTGTAGGTCTAAGTGTTCAACAAGCTTAACAACGTTACTGATGTGATTTTCTAAAGTGTACTGATAATCCTGCGGCTTGTCCGATAAACCACAACCAATATGATCCGGAACAACAACTCGATAATCCTTGCTGTACTTTTTAACAAGATCTCTATAAAAGAAAGACCATGTGGGGTTACCATGAAGCATGAGCATAGTTTGTTTCCCCTTACCTTCATCAAGGTACTGGTACTTCAAACCATCGATATCTAGATAGTTGTTCTTAAAAGGGTAAAGATCTTTAAAATCGTCAGTAATCATTTATTCCATTCCAAAAGTCAGCCCAAATAATAGCACGGTTTTAGTTGATTTCCTGCTAGATCTAACGCTTTTAGAAATATATCTCCATCACAAAAAACATTGATTAATTATCAGGCTATCGATATACTGTTATAAAGTAAAATAAATATTATTTAGAATGTATAAAATACGCATATTTGACATATCATTAACCAAATCAGGCTTTGTTCTATTTTTATCAGACAATGAAGATGGGCCTGTTTTCCCAATCATCATTGGTATCTCCGAAGCACAATCCATAACTATGGCTTTGAACGGTGTAGAGCCTGACCGCCCTTTAAGTCATGACTTGTGTAAAACTATATTAGATAACTTTCAGGCATCGATCATCAAAGTGATCGTCAAGGACTTTAACGATGGAATCTTCAAGGCTGACTTATACTTAAACACAAATGATGGAGTTGTCATACTCGACTCACGTCCTAGTGATGCAGTTGCCCTTGCTATACGAGCGAATGCGCCCATCTATGTTGCAGATGAAATAATGCTCACACACAGCATTCTTCACCCTATTGACAATGATCAAGATTTTACAAAAATAGATCACACCGAACTTAACAGCAAACCTATCTCTGAAGTTTCGATCATCGAACACCGTCTTCAAGATGCTATTAATAATGAAAAATATGAAGAAGCGGCAATTCTTAGAGATAAGCTAAAGAACTTAAAGAGAGATAACTGATCTTTTTAAAGCTTCTACAAACTCGTCCGTATGTCCAATGCAAGGAGACATACTTATTTCACAATCGGGGTATAAACTTTTAGCCTCTTCTACTTGAGCTGGTATATCATCTCGCATGTGGCGTCCGGTAAAAAAGAACAATGGGAGAATAGAAATCGACTTTATCCCTTGATCTACCGCTTTCTTCAGACTTGTATTCAAATCAGGCTGCTGAAGTTCCATAAATGCTGGAATGACTAAAGCATCAGACATAGACTTCCGTAGCTTCTTCACCAATTCATCCATCTCATCAGCGGTTTGCTGTAAACGACTTCCATGAGCAATAATTATTACAGCCTTTTCAAAACTATGACTTTGATTATGTTCCATACATTCCTAGATTGTGAAAGTTAACTAAGACGTAACAATTATTGCTCTTTTAAAAATTAAAATAGTTAAGGCCATGGAAATAGGTAAAGAAAAATTCGCTAAGACAGTATCCACTATTCTTGATGGGATCGAAAACCAACTCCACACCTGTGCTCAAGTTCATATTTCTCAATATGAGGAAACAATTGCATCCTTTAGTATCGGTGAGTTTAAAGACGGCCATACGACCACTGTAGGTACCATCATGCCTTGGATGTCCTGTTCGAAAATGATTACCGCCATAGCTTTCGCTATTCTTGTTGAGAGAGGCCAAGTAGACTGGGACACTAAAGTATCTGAGGTCATTCCTGAATTTGCCAATAATGGTAAAGAAGAAATAAGTTTTGCGAACATACTGACACATACTTGCGGTCTAAGAATCCTTTCGATTAAGTATGAGCAACTTACTTGGGATGAAACTATTGCTAAAATTTGCCAGATGCCTATTGAAAAAAGTTGGCAAATTGGCCAAGATGCTGGTTACCATGTTGCCACTAGCTGGTTTATCCTTGGTGAAGCCATCCAACGCTTATCAGGTATAAAACTAAATGACTTCATTAGAGAAGAGCTTTTCAACCCGCTGGATATGCCAAACTGCACTTTAGAGCTTTCAGTTGAAGACTACTTTAACGAGTCTTTAGAGGTCGCTAAGTTTTTGCGGACAGACACGTCTCCTATTCGCCCTACTGTAGACCATTACAAAACGGCTAAAAACCTATGTAAACCTGGTGCAAGTGGTCGCGGGCCAATGAAAGAGTTAGCGAACTTTATGGAAATGCTTTCCTGTAAGGGACTTTTCAAAAACAAACGGATTCTTTCAGAGAGAACAATTGACGAGATGATCGTAGCTCAACGTCCTGAAACAACCGACAAAACATTTATGTGTATAATTGATTGGGGCTATGGCTTCATGATAGACTCAAAAAAGTACCAAGAAACTTACCCATACTCCTTTGGCCCTGGTTGTTCAGAAGAAACTTTTGGTCATAATGGCAACCAGTCGTCTGCGGCATATGTTGACCCTGAACATGAACTGGTGATCTGCTTTGGCTTCAATGGCCTTGCTGGTGAAGCTAAGCATCAAGAACGACTACATAAAATGAACGAAGCCATTTATCAAGATCTCGGATTACTCTAAGCCGATTATTACAATTCAACGGATATATTGTAAAAGTTTAGGGGTGTAATTCTAAGCACAGCAGTCTAAGTTAGATCTTCATTCTAATTAGGAGGCGTTCATGAAAGGACTTATCAGTCTATTTTTATTTATCACTTTGAGTTTCTTTGCTGCTGCAGTTGAAAACGATAAGTACATTCCGGCTAGCTGTAATACGCTTATGGGCTTTAATATAGAAAAAATCGTTACTATTCCGGCTTTGAAAGAAGTTCTCAAAGACCAGAATAATCCACAACTTAAAGAAATGCGTTCTTTTGGCTTAGCTCCTGAAGAAATGTCATCGATCTTAATTGGTATGAACAGCGAAGCTGCTGCAGCTAACCCAAAAGAGTTTGAAACTGATCCAGAAGTTATAATAATCGCTAAAATGAAGACTCCTGTTGATATTGTTAAAATCATCGAAGGCGCGAAAAAAGAAAAAGTTGAAATCAAAGAAGTTGCTTACAAAAAAGTTCCTGTTACTCTTATGAAAAAAGATGGTAACACTATGGCTATGACAAAGCTTGGCGACAACATTCTTGCTATCGGTGGAACTAAAATGATCAAGAGAGCGATTCTTTTGAAAACTGGTGCTTCAACTGAAAATGTATCTTCAAAGTCTCACCTTATGAAGAACATCAAAAATGATAAAATGATCTGGGCTGTTGGAACTCTTCCTCCTATGCCAAAACCAGGTCCGAATGAACCGATGGCTAATCCTGCCGCTGGCGCTGCAGAACAAATCAAAGGTTTTGCTGTTGATGGTGATTACCAAAAAGAAGCTGTTCTAAATGTAAATCTCATGTGTAAGTCTGACCAAGGTGCGGCACAGCTTTCAGCTATGGCTCAACTTTTCATCGGTATGGCGACTGCGAATCCAGACTCACCGCTCAAACCAGATGCATTGAAAATGGTTACTGAAGGAGCAAATATCCTCCTTACTTTGAAGCTTGATCAAGAGACTCTTGATAAGATGACAAAGATGGCAGCTCAAGGTATGGTTCCAGGCGGAATCTAAACCTTAAGTTCAAATGACTTTTAAAAGCCGCGCTGAAAAGTGCGGCTTTTTTTGTATCTAAATCTAAAGCCAGTAATTCTTAGTTTTTAAGAGTACGAAAGTTTCAGTCTGTGAGATGCCTTCGATGGCAGCTAAGGAACCAGTTAAGAAGTCAACTAAGCCTAAATTACTGCTAACCATAACCTGAATAAATAAATCGTAACGACCAGAAGTAATCGCTACAGAATGAACTTCCTCAAGATTGTTTAGTTCATCAAAAATAGACATGAGTTTTGTACTTTCTTTGATGTTCACTCCCATCAAAACCATCTGATGGCTTTCGAGGAACTCAGGGTTTAATTGTCCCGAAACACGCAATACTCCAGCTTCTAAAAGCTTTTTGACTCTCTGACGAATGGTACCTTCGGTGACATTTAACTTTTTCGCTATGGTTGAGTTTGGTTCTCGCCCATTTTTCTGGAGTTCTTTAATTATGTCCCAATCTAAATTATTTAACTGTACCATCAATTCGTCCTATATTTCTGAAAAGGTAAACCAAGAGAGTTGGCTACGGCCTCATAGCATAACTTACCACCAACCATATTCAATCCCTTTTCTAGTGCTGTATCTTCATCTAAAGCTTTCTTCCAGCCTTCTGAAGCTATTTTTAATCCATAAGAAAGTGTCACGCTTGTTAGTGCTTGAGTTGAAGTCAACGCAACTGCTCCCGGCATGTTCGCCACACAGTAGTGAACGACACCCTCAACATTAAAAGTCGGTTCGTCATGACTAGTCGCATGAGTTGACTCAAAGCAACCGCCCTGATCCACTGCAACATCAACTATGACTGCGCCTTTTTGCATATGCTTGAGCATCTTTTTTGTAACAAGTTTTGGAGCCTTAGCTCCTGGAACCAAAACAGCCCCGATAACAACATCTGCTGTCTTTAAGCATTTAATTATATTTTCATGATTTGAGTAAAGAGTCTGAAGTTTGGAGCCAAATATGTCATCAAGATACCCAAGCCTTTTGGCTGACAAGTCAAGAATAGTTACGTCTGCACCTATACCAACGGCTATTTTTGCTGCGTTCGTCCCAACAACACCACCACCAATGATAGTAACTTTGCCACGTTGAACACCCGGAACTCCACCTAAAAGTACACCGCGACCACCAAATGACTTTTCGAGGTACTTTGCGCCTTCTTGAACTGAAAGACGGCCGGCGATCTCACTCATAGGGGTCAAACAAGGTAAACTTCCATCGGCTAACTGAATGGTTTCATAAGCTATACCAACCACTTTTTTAGCGAGTAAAGCTTTCGTTAGTTTCTTATTTGCAGCTAAATGAAGATAAGTAAATAGGATCTGACCTTCGTGAAATAGATCGTACTCTTCCTCAAGAGGCTCTTTAACTTTAACAATCATATCTGCTTGCTGAAAGAGAGCCTTCTTGTCATCGAGAATTCTAGCGCCATGCTTTATATAGTCTTTATCCGAAAAACCGGCGCCCTCTCCTGCACTTGTCTCGATAATAACATCGTGCCCCTTCTCGACATACATACCTGCATGCGATGGCGTCATGCCAACACGGTACTCGTGCTTTTTTATTTCTTTAGGTACACCGACAATCATCTGAACCCCCTTCAAGTAAATTACGAAATCAATAGATATAGTTAAATATATTTACGATTATCAGAAATACTGAAGGGGAATTCAACAAAAGTATAACTTTTTATGAGATAAAGCTCTTAGCTGGGATAGAATTTGAGAAGACAGTGCCAAACTGAAGCTTACCGTCGACCTTTTTATAAGGTAAGAAGCAATCAAAGCCGTAACCGTCTTGATGCTCAATTATAACTTCTATAGCTCTTACAAAACCTTCGTTTTCAAAGCGTTTCACTTTAACATCCATGCCTAAAGCCGTAGCTTTATGAAGACCTTGACGTGCACCTGCAGCCAACATTGCCTGCATTTGCTGTATCAAACCTTCAGGATCCATAGCTTTTTCTTCTTCAGTTAAATCGCCAGAGCGCTGAAGGTCACCATTGTGCTCAAGTGTAATAGCAAAAGGATGGAAAAAACCTTTCTCTTCTAAAAAGTCACAACCCATGCTTAGGCCCATATCGAGTAAATTGTTTAAATCTTCTGTATTCATCTTCTACTTACTCAATTTAAATGTCATGTGAACTACGCCTTTGCCAACTTCAACGTAGTGTCTTTCAAATTCGGTTTCTATATCTTTCACATCATCTATTCCTTCCTCAAAAGGAATATACTGACTAAGACCTGAGATAGCTTCTTTCATCCAAGCTACATAGGGACGGTCATCTGTAGACAAATGAAGGATTCCGCCATTTTTCAAAACACGAGTTACTGCACCCAAAAACTCGGACGTTACAAGCCTATGGCCTTTATGCTTAAACTTTGGCCATGGATCTGGGCATAGGATATGAACGCGATCTAAACAATCGTTAGGTAATTGATAAGCGATCAAGTCCCAAGCCATAACTCTGATAGTCTCAAGATTCGAGATCTTCATAAGAGCTGCTTTGTTGTTTATCTTTTGTAGGCGAGAAGCTTTTATGTCTGCTGCTAGAACAATTGTATCTGGATTCCTCTTAGCAACTTCTAGAGAAAACCCACCTTTACCACAACCAAGGTCGAGCTCTACTCTGTTATATTCTCCACCGAACTTAGGGTCGATGACTTCATACTTACCCGAAAGAAAGTTAGTTTCTTTGGCATTTTTAACCGGCATTTCTTATCTTCTTCTTATGATTGTTTCGTGAGCAGAATTGCTCTTGTTTGGGAAATCGACGTTATAGTGCAAACCTCTAGACTCTTTACGCGATAAGGCGGAGTCAATGATAAGCTCGGCGATGCCTGCAAGGTTCCTTAACTCAATGAGATCGGGAGTTATAACGAAGTTCCAGTAATAATGATTTATTTCCTGCTGTATTGTCCGAATTCGACGCTTGGCTCTTTGTAAACGTTTCGTCGTTCTAAAGATACCAACATAGTCCCACATGAAAGAGCGAATCTCGGACCAGTTATGAGTGATAACAACTAACTCATCTGAGTCTGTTGCATTTCCTCTAGACCAATCCGGTATGGCATTTCTCTGCGCTTGAACTGCAGCGCCATCATACTTAGCCAATAAGTCCGATGAATCGTCGATCGCGTTATTTGCCATAACAACTGCTTCCATCAAGCTATTACTCGCTAAACGATTAGCTCCATGTAAACCTGTTGAGGCTGCTTCTCCAACGGCATAAAGACGCTCAAGAGATGTACGGCCCTTTATATCGGTGTTTATTCCACCACAGCAATAATGAGCTGCAGGAACAACTGGAATAAGATCTTTGGACATATCTAAACCAAGACTTAAACACTTTTCATAAATAGATGGAAAACGCTTCTGTAAATACTCTGCATCGTGATTTGTAATGTCTAGATAAACACATTTCTCACCACTTTCTTTAAGCTCTCGGTCAATTGCACGAGCGACTATGTCACGTGGCGCCAGGCTTTTAAGCTCATGGTACTTATCCATAAACTCGACGTACTTATTCTTTTTCTTAACCTTAAGAACAGCACCTTCACCGCGAACAGCTTCGCTAATCAAAAAGGATTTTATCTCATGGTGATATAAGCAGGTCGGGTGAAATTGGAAAAATTCCATATTTGAAACTTGAGCATTGGCTCTGTAAGCCATGGCAACACCATCGCCTGTCGCTATATCTGGATTTGTCGTGTAAAGATAAACTTTACCTGCACCACCTGTAGCAAGTACAGTTACTTTGCTATGAAAAGTTTTAACTACATCATTCTCTACGTCTAGGATATAAGCCCCTAAACACTGATTGCTTTCTTCGCCCCAACCGAGTCTTTCTGTAGTGATGAGGTCAATTGCATGATGATTTTCAAAAACATTTATTTTAGGATTGTTTTTACAGACTGAAACAAGAGCACGTATGAGCTCCTCTCCGGTTACGTCGCCAGCATGAAGAACTCTTCTGCGACTATGACCACCCTCTTTACCAAGATCGTACTCTGCTGCTTCTTCTGTTGAGCAACCGTTTTCAACTTCGCCACGAGTAGTAAAATTAACTCCGAGATTAATTAAATCCTGAATCCTTGATGGTGCATCATTTACAATCGCTTTGACAGCTTCTTCTTTACAAAGGCCCGCACCAGCTTCTAAAGTATCTTGGATATGAGATGCAAAACTATCTTTTTCATTGATCCCCTCCATAACACAAGAAATACCACCTTGGGCATATACTGAGTTACACTCGAAAAGCTCACGCTTAGTGACGAGAGCGACAGTACCTTTTTCAGAGGCTTTGATGGCGGAAAACAAGCCTGCTATGCCACTTCCGATTACGAGAAAATCAAATTTTTCAGAGTTCATCTAATGAAATCAATCCATAATTAAAATTGCCCTAAGATAAGACAAATAAGGAAAGTTCAAAGTTTGAAGATGAAATTATTGGGAAACTAGGCTATTTCTTCTCGTCAGAAGACTGACTTTTAATAAGAGAATCATAGAAGTTATTTATATCCAGAGCTCTTTCAGGCACTTGCTTGATAACATAGTCTTTAGCTCGAATGGCCATATCAGAAAAACTACTTGTCCAACCTTGGCGACCTTTACGGTTAGCTGTTTTCTTCTTAAACATCTGATAAACATTTGCCGCACGAGTAAACCAAAAGACTGCTTGATCCTCACCGTAAAGAACTTGTTGGAAAGAACGGATCAAGAAACCTTCTAAAACAAGTCGTGCTTGGTCTTCATTCATACTACCAAGGTCTTCACCAACTTCTGGAGTCACAAACTGATTAAGTGGCTTTTTATAGTTTGGATTACCCGGATCACGTTTTTTAAGTTTATCGTAGTAAAACTTAGCGCGCTTCTTTTTATTATATGTATACATCGCAACAACAGCGTCAATCAAAAAGTTTCTATAGCCTGTTTCAAAAGTACTACGTTTATCTTCTGGTAGGTTTTCGATGTTCTCTTCAAGTAGTTCACTAACTGTATCAACTATATCTACATTGTAAGTCCAATCGATAGACTGGTGAGTTTCACTTGTAAAGTATAGCAAACGGCCACGATCAACAACATCTTTCAAGGCTTGAGAAACCATGCGGGTACACTGAATGTGATCAGGATTTTTATCTAAGCCTACTTTTGCCCAGTAAATCGCGTGAGTTTCCGCTACTCGCCAATCGAGAGCTCCGTATTCATCATTTATTTGACTCATTCTGCGAACATCTAAACGATACTCATCCCAAGCCCATTTATCTCTCATAAATGAATCAATCAAATCAACTATTTCTTTCTTAGCTTTTGGTGCTAAAACTATTCCATCACTTACATCTTGTGGAAGGCGTCCCAATTCACGGAACCTTTTTTCGAAATTTTCAAAATCCCACTTTTCTGAAGTCTCTGCCAAGACCTTCTCAAAATCAACGATTCCATCTAGCAAGTAGAATATAGTTTCCGGTTCATGGCGCTTTAACTCAGTTCTCTTGATAAACTCAACTATTTCAGCCTGTTGTTTTTCATCTTTAATATATTTGGTAATTTTAGCAGGGAGCTCAAAGTCTTTACTCGCGAGTACTGCACTGGAAAGCTCAGAGTAAGGCATCTTGTAAGCATCTAATAATTCAGTAAACTCTTTGAATCCTAAACGATCCAATTTCGAATGAAGAATTCCTGGATTCCTTGGTCCATTCGCAAGTAAGTCCATATCTGGATTCTCTTTTAAAAGCTTTACCATCATCAAAGCCCACTGCTGCTTATAATAACGGTTGGCGTCATCCAGGTTCATCCCCATTTTATGCTGAAAGATCCAACCGAATTCCCAATATAAATCTGGATCACCTGAGTGGTTCTTTATAGCATCGAGATAAAGGTCGATTCCTTTGCGCACCCATACCCAACGTTCTTGAGGTGTATCAAAAGTCACTGAAATATTGTAGGACATGTTCCACGCCATAAAAGCAATAGCTTTGGTATAACGAGGTTGTAGGTTTCGAATCCACTTCGCTAATTGATGCAGCTCATAGTAGCGACGTTCTTCCTGCATTCTATTACTACGAAGAAAGAGTAAGTTTGCGATAAAACCACGAAAACTACCTAGAGCGATAGTCGTAAAAACAACTGCTGGTGACTTATCACCGATGTCATTTGAATCATTAATGCCCATCTCATTTCTCATAGAGTCCAGCTTCAATTGCTGAAATGAAGAACTCACGAGTAAAAGAAGCATAAGGATGAGAGCACCCGTTTTATATAAAAAGTTTCTTCTCATTTTCGAATCACCAATCCAAGTTCACGCCTGCGCAGTGCATAAAGTCCTAAAAGGATTAACGGCAAGCCTTTCAACAAGAAGTCGTACAGAAAAACTTTCAACACAAGTTGCCACTCTATGCTTCTACCAGTTGATACATTTTCCATCTTACTGAAGTTCTCAGCTGAAACCATCGTATTTTTCAAGAGTTTAAAGTAAGCTCCGGTTATGCCGGTCTTTTCGTATTCCTTCTTAGAGTCGCCTTCAACTTTTTCGACTTCGTACTGTGACTCAGTTGATAAAACTGACGACAAACCCACTCCAATGATAATATAGGAGAGAGACAACATAACAGCCACTGGTGTTGAAAAGCATAGGCCTGTTGCTGTTCCGACGATTACTAAAAACAAAATAAACAAACCAACAAGTAAAATACAGCGCCAATAGTTACTAAAGAATGAAGTTTGACCGACAAGAATATAAGGACCGTCTTTAGCCTGGATAACTAATTCTTTTGGCGGCTTTAAATCTCCCCCTCTTCTACCCATGTGATCGTAGTTAAACAACGCTACGCCTAAAACTTTTCTATCTTTAAAAACCGCATTAGGAACTCTGTAAGTATAAAACTCTGTCTTTTTAAGACCAACTGGAAGGATATTCCCCAAAGGCTTACGGTTTTCATCAACCAAAGCTACACCCACCATAGTGTTACGAGGCTTCTGATCTAATGAATCGCCGGCATAAAGCCTAAAACGAATAAAGGTTGGTGTATCTGGAGCAATAACCGGTAAATCGCTAAACATAAATATTTTAGGCGTTGGTTGCTGACTTGCCGCTGTTGCCGGAGTCAAAGAACCAGCTTTACTTTCTAAACCACGCGCTAATTCACGAACACGCATATCAAGTGTATAGCCTTCAACGTCATCTTTGCCGATCGATGCTAAACCTTTAGAAATTTGTTCTGAAGCCTGTTTGATGAAATCAGGTCTTTCCCATGAGTAAAATGTTCGGCCAATAAGAACTTCGTCATGGAGCTCATCAAACTCTTGAAACCTTTCAACCAAAGGCAACAATCTTGATCTTACAGTTTCTCTTTCAGGAGACTCAACAGCACCCAATTTAGAAAAGAATCGTTGTTCATCTTCCGTGGCATGTTTACCGAGATAACTTAGCAACATGTTTATAGGTTGGCCTAAAGATTGTTTTTGATCGTCAGTCAGCTTCTCTTTGGCTTCAAGTAATAAGCGACCTGACTTGTCTACAAGTTCTGTACGAATAGACTCAACTTCTGCATCTAATCGATAGTAGATATAAGCCGATGATATATATAGAACTGTCAAAGCTAGAGTTGCTATGCCAAGAAATTTCCCAAGCCAAAGACGAAACCCACTTACTGGTTTAGTCACAACCATGTGTATTTGATAACCTTCAACTTCAGAGGCGATATTTACCGTACCAATCCAAAGTGCAGCCATACCAGTCAAAAAAGCGATGATACCGATAGAGTAATTTATGCGAATTCGGAATTCACCAGCAAGTGTTGCATCCCCCATAACCGAGTCTGGCAGTAAGGCTGTGGCAACTCCGATAATTGTCAATAAAGTAAAAAATACTTTAGATCGAATCGACGATCGTGCCGTTTGTAAGGCTATGGCAAAAACAGCTTTCAAAATTCTATCCCAAAATTTTCTAGAAATATAATGTTAATCATTCCCGGCTTTGTCCAATAGATCAGACTTGCAAAACACTTATTCTAACTAATTTTAAGCGTGATCACGGAGAAAGCATTGACAACGAAAACCATTATAGAATCTTTTGAGCTTAAACTAAAGGCCTGTGTGCGTGAAGTTCCCGGAAAACGTCGAGTTTTTACAGGGTCTTGGAATAATCAGGATGTTTTCGTTAAAGTTTTTGAACAAAAAAACTCTCAAGACAGACATTTTTCTCGTGAACTGAAAGGCTTAGAAGCCTTCCAGAAAAACAGCATCAATACTCCAAAAGTTCTCTGGCATGGTAAACTTCCTGAAATAAACTCAGAAAAGATCTCACCTGACTCACCGGCAATCATGTCTTTAAAAGTTCATGGAACTCCGTTCGACGAAGTATTTGCAGGCGCACCTTTAGACCTCCAAAAACAACTTGGAGAGAAGTTAATCGAAACTGTTTTCGAGCACCATAGGTCAAATCTAATTCAAACTGACATACACCCTGGTAACTTTTTGGTAGATGATAAAAAGATCTATAGTTTAGATGGCGATGCTTTACTCATTTCTGAAAAACTTACAGATAATGAGAAGTTAACAAACTTAGCTTTGCTTATTGCTCAATTCCCCGTTGAACAAGAAGAGCTTTTCACCAACATACTTTCAGACAAAGACATCAAGCTTAAAGAGCTTTTCACTTTACTAGAAAAAGCCAGAGCCAGACGCTGCCAAAAATACATTAAGAAAGTTTTCCGAGACTGCACAGAGATAAAGACTATATTTTCATCTGGATCATACTCGTATATTAAAAGAAGAATCTACGATGACCATTGGCAAGCCTTAATTAATGATCCAAATTCATATATACCTGAAGATACATCACTGCTTTTAAAAAATGGCAATACTGCAACAGTTGCGAAAGCACAAATTGGCACAACGCCTGTAGTTATCAAAAGAAACAACTTTAATAAAAACACCGCGACTTTCTTTAAACGTTTTAAAGAATCCAGATCATCGACTTGCTGGAAAAATGCTCATCGACTTTTGAACTACGGACTCAAAACTCCTCAGCCATTGGCCTTAATAGAGAAAAAACTTGGACCTGTAACAAAACGAGCTTTTTTTGTTTGTGAAACTGTAGCCGGTACAGAAGCCTTAAAATACTTCAAAGATAATCCAGATGAAGCACTATTCCAAAAAGCTGTATCTATTTTTAAAGTGTACGAAAAGTGCCTACTCACTCATGGGGACTGCAAAGCAACAAACTACATCGTTGCTAATGGTGACATGTATATCATAGACTTAGACTCTATGAAGCAGCATACAGACAAGAGTAGTTTTGCTAAGGCGTTCAAAAAAGATCTTAAACGCTGGCTTCAAAACTGGGATGACACTCCTGAACTACACAGTCAATTTAGAGACCTTTTTAAACAGGCTAGCTTTGAAAAGTACCTTACTCTTTAAGAGGAAGTATACTGACACTGCGGTCCATTGTGCGGTACTTATTTAAAATAGTGTAACTATTCATACCGTGGGGCATTTCTAGTGTAGAAGGTAATATCGCCAAGTAACGGCCATCCATCATTGGCCAAATCATCATCGCCGACGTAACTCCGCCCCATTTATCATAACCATTGCCAAAAAGCCTTTTAAGGTGTTTAACTTTCATCGATTCACGAATAAAAAAACGTAGGCTAGAATCGACCTTTTCATCGTAGTGCAATGACGATAACTTCAAGGTCTTCTCTTGAGAGTTCCTTCTATCCTTCAAGAAAGAATCTTGGGAGCTCAGATCTAGTTCAATCTCGCCTTCAGGGAAGCTATAAATAAAAACATCCTCACCACTCTTACGACAATCAACCGAACCTAGAGTTCTTGAAAACTCGTCACCCGGATAGTTGTACTTAGCGAATTGCTGACAAGAAACTAAAGATAAAATTAAAAATGTTAAAAATACTAAACGCATGCCTACTTCACTTCATAATTTTCTGGAGCAACTGAAATAGATGAGGAAATCCAATCTGGTAAGATGCATGCTGACATCTTCCCTGTTTTTGTGTCTACACCTACATGAACTATAGTGATAGACCCGCGTGCAGCTTCCTTGAGCTCACCTGACACGTCCTTTTTAAAGATAACTTCATACTTTATAGAACTGCTGCGAATTTCTCTAACGACTAAGTGTAAGTGGATTGTATCTTCAAACTTTAAAGGAAGTGTAAAGTTGCACTGACAATTAACTCTTGGCCATCCTAAAGGTTTACCGTCGGCCGAAACTGAACCTACAATGCTTTTTCCAAGGCTTCTAAAGAAATCGTGTTCCACTGCTTCCATAAATCGAAAAAAGTTTGAGAAGTGCATTATCCCAGCCATATCTGTGTGGGAAAACTCAACGGCCTTGGCTATTCTATGTTCATATTTCATCAATCAACTCATTTATTGTTAAACAAATAAAAATCGATTCATTGGTAATACAACCTTCAGATCACTTTAGGAAGTTGATTTTCTACTAAAAAAGTTGCCATTTCATGTAATTGAGCACTAAAAAATAGCCTCAAAAACTTTCTCTCAAAAAGCTACAAAAGGCAGTTTGCAAAAGAGAAATTATCAATTTTATTGAATGAATTTTTGCACTGCCGCAACAATAGGTAGTGATCTGTAGAAGCCAAATGATTTTTAAATTAAGATTTTAAGCATGCCCAAAAGAACAGATGTAAAAAAAATACTCCTGCTAGGTTCAGGTCCAATTATTATCGGTCAAGCTTGTGAGTTTGACTACTCCGGCACTCAAGCTTGTAAAGCTCTTCGTGAAGAAGGCTACGAGGTAGTTCTGGTTAACTCAAACCCAGCTACGATCATGACTGACCCTGAGTTTTCAGACTTCACATACATAGAGCCTCTAACTACTGAATACCTTGAGAAGATTATTGCAAAGGAAAGACCTGATGCGCTACTCCCAACTCTCGGTGGCCAAACTGCCCTAAACTGTGCAATCAACCTTCATGAAGCTGGAATACTTGAAAAGTACTCAGTTACAATGCTTGGTGCTGATCCAGACGTTATCGATAAAGCTGAAGATCGTGACAGGTTCCGCAAAGCTATGCTGAAGATTGGCCTAGATATGCCTCAGTGTGACGTTGCTCACAATCTTGAAGAAGCGCACAAAGTCAAAAAAGATATCGGCTCTTTCCCTCTTATTATCCGTCCAAGTTTCACTCTTGGTGGTACTGGTGGTGGTATAGCATACAATGAAGAAGAATTTGAAGAGATCTGCCAACGCGGTCTAGACTACTCTCCAACAACTGAGATTCTTATTGACGAATCTATCCTCGGTTGGAAAGAGTACGAAATGGAAGTTGTTCGAGACAAAGCTGACAACTGTGTCATCATCTGTTCTATCGAGAACTTTGACCCAATGGGTGTTCATACTGGTGACTCTATCACTGTTGCTCCTGCTCAAACTCTTACGGATCGCGAATACCAAATCATGCGTGACGGATCTATCGAAGTTATGCGTGAGATCGGTGTTGAGTGTGGTGGTTCCAACGTTCAGTGGGCTATTAACCCAGATAACGGTCGTATCATCATCATCGAGATGAACCCACGTGTTTCTCGTTCTTCGGCTCTTGCATCCAAAGCAACTGGTTTCCCTATTGCTAAGATCGCAGCAAAACTTGCTGTCGGTTATACTCTTGATGAGCTTAAAAATGACATAACAAAAGAAACTCCTGCATGTTTCGAGCCTTCAATCGATTATGTCGTTACTAAGATTCCAAGATTTACTTTCGAAAAATTCAGCGGTTCTGAAGACGTCCTAACAACCCAGATGAAGTCTGTTGGTGAAGTCATGAGTATCGGTAAAACTTTTAAGCAGTCATTCCAAAAGGCTCTTCGCTCAATGGAAATGGGGCGCTTTGGTTTTGGTGCTGACGGTAAAGACTCTGAGTATGAAAACTGTTCAGAAGAAGAACTTGAAAAGAAAATCAGAGTTCCTAACTCACATCGTGTGTTCTACCTAAGAGCTGCATTTAAGCGTGGTTGGTCTGTTCAAAAACTTTACGATACATGTAAGATTGACTACTGGTTCCTTCGCCACTTAGAAGAACTTGTAGCTTATGAAGATGAAATAAAATCTGCGGGTTCTATTGCTGGCCTTAAAGCTGACCCTGCTTTATTCCGTCAAGCCAAAGAGTTTGGCTACTCTGATAGACAGATCTCCCATATCATGGGTGCTTCTGAAGACGCAGTAAGAGAAGCAAGATACGAAATAGACCTTCTTCCAACTTATAGCCTTGTTGACACATGTGCTGCTGAGTTCGAAGCATTTACTCCTTACTACTACTCTTCTTACAGCGAAATTGACGAGTCCCGCCCTTACGAGAATGAAAAGTCAATTATGATCATTGGTGGTGGACCTAACCGCATCGGTCAAGGTATTGAGTTCGATTACTGCTGTGTTCACGCCTCTTTCGCTCTTCGCGATGCTGGCTTCAAAACAATCATGGTTAACTCTAACCCTGAAACAGTAAGTACTGACTACGACACAAGTGATAAACTTTTCTTCGAGCCTCTAACTCTGGAAGATGTTCTACACATTTATAAGAGTGAAAAGTGTCATGGTGCAATCGTTCAGTTCGGTGGCCAAACTCCACTTAATTTAGCAAAAGACTTAAAGGCAAATGACGTAAACATCATCGGTACATCTCCTGAGAGTATCGAAGCTGCCGAAGATCGAGACTTTTTCCAAGCTCTGATCAATAAGCTAGAAATAAAGCAACCTGCAAATGGTATCGCTCGAAACACTGAAGACGCCCTAACTATTGCAAATAGTATCGGCTACCCAGTTCTAGTTCGTCCTTCATTTGTTCTTGGTGGTCGTGCCATGGCTATTGTTTATGATGACGCCGAGCTTAACAAATACATGAGTGAAGCAGTTGAACTTTCTGATGATCGTCCAATACTCGTAGATAAGTTCCTAGACAACGCAACTGAAGTTGATGTTGACTGTATTGCTGATAGAGAGATCTCTGTTATCGGTTCTATCATGGAGCACGTTGAAGCAGCTGGTGTTCACTCTGGTGACAGTGCTTGTATCATCCCAACTGTAACTCTTTCTGATAAAGCTCTAAGTACTATCCGTAAGCACACTCATGCTCTTGCGAAAGAACTTGATGTTTGTGGTCTTATGAATGTTCAGTTTGCTGTTCAAAATGACGAAGTTTATATCATCGAAGTAAACCCTCGTGCATCAAGAACTATTCCATTCCTAAGTAAAGCGATTGGTAAATCATTAGCTAAGTACGCTGCTCTAATTCAGTCTGGACAAACTCTTACCGAACTAGGTTTCACTCAAGAAGTTATTCCTGAGCACTACTCTGTTAAAGAAGCTGTATTCCCATTTGTACGTTTCCCTGGTCTAGACATCATTCTTAGTCCTGAAATGAAATCTACTGGTGAGTGTATGGGTATTGCTAAAACTCCAGGCCTAGCTTTCCTTAAAGCTCAGGATGGCGCTGGTAATAGTATCCCAAATAGCGGTTCTATCATGGTTTCTCTTATGTCTAAGGACAAAGAAAAAGTTCTACCTGAGCTTAAAGCTCTTGATGAACTTGGCTATGAAATTTACGCAACTCAAGGAACTGCAACATTCCTTTATGAAAACGGCATAAAAGCTAAAGCACTCTTCAAAATCAATGAAGGTTCGCCAAATACTATTGACCTCATCAAAGAGAAACAAGTTGGCTGGATCATCAATACTCCTTCTGGTGCACAACCAAGAAAGAATGAGATAGCGATGAGAGCTGCTGCAACTATTCACGGTATACCAGTCACTACGACTATTCCGGGATTGAAGGCTGCTGTTTCAGGATTGAAACAACTTGCGTCTGGCCAAGAAACTGAAGTTATTTCCATTCAGGATTATAACAAAGCTACTAACGGCTAGTTTACAGAAAGTTCATTATACTCAGCTGATTCACTCTACTGACCATCTGCATGGTGGCCTGTAGAGTTGTTTGAAGCTGAGATAAGTCTGTCATCGATGCTGCCAAGTCTGCAGCTTGTAGAGTTTCTAACTGCTGTACTTGAACAGTTTGACTGTTCTGCAAAGACTTTTCTTGAGACTGAAACCACTGCTGCTGTACACCACTTTGTGTCAAGTGACCGATTGTATGGTCCAAGTTCGTTTCCAGAGCACTCATATCTACTTGATCTGGAACATCTCCTAAGATCAAACTATCTCTCATGTTTATTAGATTTTGAAATAGGTCAACGTTAGTACCATTTTCAAATAAACCATCTGGACCATTCGCTACTTCTCCGTAGTCGATTACAGTTGTATCATTTATCTGAGTTTTACGAGCGTCTTGTGCCGGATCTAAATTATCCGTTAGACCTGTTATTCTACCTGAAGCATCACGAACTGCATCATACGGTGGTTGATCTGTTTTCGTCCCACTAAATAAATAGAAGCTACCGAACTTGGATCCACTTACTGTTAAGAGTCTTTCTACTAATATATCTATTTCTTCGCCGATATCCTGGCGGTAAACATCGTCATCAGTACCATTATTGGCTTGAGTTATCAATTCATTTGCATGCTGTAAAAGTTCAACAACTTCTTGAGTTTTAGCATTTGTCGTTGTAACCCAACTTGATGCGTCACGGACATTTTCCTGAAACTGCTCTGTATCTTCTCGTTGTCTTTCTATCAAAGCTACTTCAGAACCAACACTTGGATCTTCAGAACGATTGGTGTACATCTTACCGGTAGAAACTTCCATCTGCTTCTTCTGATAAGCTAACTGAGTTTCTGCCAAGCGCTCTTGAAGTAAATTGTATGATGATGATGTAGATACTCTAATCATGATACTGCCTCCGATACTAAGAAGTCTGCAGGAACTGTAAAAGCTCCATATTTTGCAACTTTCCGTTGTTTACTCTCTTGTCTAGCCTCTTGAATCTGATCATGCTGGCCTATGTCTTTCCAATATTCTAAAACAGGAAATGCACCAACATTCCAACCTTTAGCTAAGGCTGCATTCATGAGCTGAACCATATCAAAAAAGTTACCTTTAGGGATAAGTTCAACCATCTTAGGCTCAAGCATGTAAATCCCTGCATTTACCAAAAATTCATGATCAGGTTTTTCAACTACTTGTTCGATTGTTAAATTGTCTTTAGCCATCTCGATCACACCATATGGGATCTTAATGCTGTGTCTTCTAACGCAAACTGTCATACAACAGTTACTCTCGCGATGAAACTTAACTAATGATCGAAAGTCTAGTTCTGTAAGTAGATCGCCATTCATGACTAAAAAGCTACTTTCTGGTTTTTTCGATAGTAAAGTTAAGCCACCTGCAGTTCCAAGTGCTTGTTCTTCTTGTAAATAATTAACGTGCAAATTATGACGGCTTCCATCACCAACATGGTCAACTATCTGTTCAGCAAAGTGATTAACAGCAAGGACAACATCTTGTATGCCGTTACCTTCCAACTTTTGAAGGATATTATCTAAAATCGTTTCTTTCCCAACCTTAAGTAGAGGTTTAGGGGTATTTAATGTCAGTGGATGTAAGCGAGTCCCTTTGCCTCCTGCCATAACAACAGCTTCTGCTGGCTCGAGGTCTTCCAATTGATTCTTTAGTAATTCTAAAGCGACTGGTCTATTTTGTTTATCCACTACAGGTAAATGGCGAATTTTCTTTTGCATCATAAGAGCCATGATTGCCATCTGTGGTGTGCCCTTATTAACGGTCACTGGGTTTATCGTCATTATCTCACTAACTGGTGTATCTAAGGCTGCCCCTGCCAAGAATGATCGACGGATATCGCCATCTGTAATCATTCCACACAGTTTACCGGATTTATCGACTACCAGCGCAGCTTCAACATCCATATGCTTTACAGCTTGGCTGATCGGAGTGAGCGGCGAAATAATCGCAGCTTCGAGTTTGTCACCATGGAGATTGCCACCCATAATCGTTACCTCGTTTTACTTGTTCCCTCTAGAGAGTTATTCAAGGTTTTTATAGCCATGAGATACTCACCTAGACTGGAATTTAGTCTTTTCATACTAGTTGAAATAGAGCTTTTTTTAGCACTATCTTTTTTTAGCCACGAACTTTTCTTACTCATTTTCTTTCTCTCCATTAGATTATGTTAATTACTGTCTGAATCAGTTGATCCACTGTTGTGATAAATTTTGCTGCACCTTGAAATGCTCGTTGAGTTTCAAGCATGTAAACCATCTCTTCGTCTATACTGACACCTGACTTTTCTGAGATAACTCCTTTAAAGAGCTCAACACTACTTTCTGAACTTCTGTGTAAACCTTCCGCTTTATTCCTTTCAACAGCAATGAAGTCAATCATTCTGTCAGCGCGGTTTATAAGTGTATCATCGCCAATTGCTGCGATGGGAGTGTTTATGCCATTCCACAAGTTGAGTGCATTGTCACCATCGCCAATATTCCCAGCACTGTCAGAAGCAGCAACTAAATCAGGATCACTGATACTCACTGTCATAGCACCTGGAGTCGTTGCATCAAACAAAGGACCTCCGGCATTTCCTGCAGGGTCAAAACCTGCCGCATGTCGAGTATTCATTTCTGTTGCAAAAGTTGTTGCGTAGGTCTCCATCTCTGCTATACGAGCTTGAATAAATTCAAAAGAATCATTTAAACCTTGAAGAGTACCTTTATCTAAGTTTGGTGCTGTAGCTGAGTTAGACCAGCCAAAAGATATAGTCGGTGGGTTTGTTCCTGAGTGTGTAAACTCAAGCTCTTCATTCACACCATTAGCACTATCAACGACTGTGACTGTATCCACCATCAATGTATAAGAGCCGTCATTTTCCTCTGTAACTGTTATATTAGCTAGTTGCGCTAGATCTGCGACTATCTGGTCTCTTTGGTCTCTAAACTCAATTGCTTGCTGTTTATTATTATAAGTTCTTTCAACAATCATTATTTGATCATTTAAGTTAGCTAAATCAGTAGCTAAAGCATTAAAGTCAGAAACAACACCTGGGATAACTCCATCAGTTGAAGATGCCGCTATACGGTCTCTCAAGTCTGTTAGAAGTATGTGTTGTTGATTAAAAGTCGTTGCTACTCTTTCTGAGTTAGCTAAAAACGCGCGGCGTTCTATTTCTGAACCTGGGTTGTTCGCTAAATCTTGTAGACTGTTAGAAAATTCTGTAAAAGCATCTGCCATGATCGATTTACCTTCAATCGCCATGACCTCTTCTGTTGCTTGGGTATATTTACTGAGTTCTGAGTAGTAAGCTTCTTGTTCTAGTGATGTTCTTAAGTTTGCTTCAAGAGCTGCATCAAATTCACGAACAACTGTTTCTACTCTACTTCCTGTACCTGTTTGGTAGTGTCTATTGTTAATTGGTGCATTTTCAACTATCTCTGCAGTTTGGCGGTGATAGCCAGCTTTATCAGCATTTGCGATATTGTTACCTATCACAGACATCTGGGTCTGGCGTGTAACAAGAGCACTTCGACCTGTATATAATGATGTTGTGAGACTCATAACTTTACCTACACTTTATTTTATCCAATAGACTTAAAAATCATCGATGAAGACTTAACACCTAATCTTCCACCTTTGTTGTATACTTTCTTCTTTCCCGCAAGACCCGAGCCAGCTTTCACCATACTTCTCTCAATTGCCGCTAAGTAGTTGCGGGTCAACGAGTAATTAACCTTCTCTGCAATCTGAAAACGCTGAAGTTTGACTTTTACCTCGCCTCTTGCCTTCTGTAAATTCTCTGGTAATTCATCCAATTTATCGCCATAAACTTGGCTCCACAGCTGGGCGGCTTGATTGAGATTTGCAGACTTTTTCTCCTTTTCGGAAAGAATTTCCCATATGCGGTCAGTTTTTCTGTGAATTAGAGCTTCTTCTAACTCTAAAGAAGACTCCATCAAAGAGTGAGCTGCGGTCCAAAGCTTTTCGCAAATAGCTCCAGAGTCCTTTACATGTTCTGGTATATCTAAAGTTTCTTGAGTCATACAAACTACCTCATAGCTTATCTTTCATACTTTCGAATAATGAGTCGGCGAGCCCAAGGTTCATATTCTCCCCCATATAGGTAGAGAATTGATCATAAGCCATGTCCATATACTTAGCTGAAGAGTCTTCTGCTGTATCGTTTATTTCTTTGGCTGTCTTGAGGCCTTGTTTGACCATTTTGGTGACGAGAATACTCTCAAAGTCATCTACAACTTTTCTGAGTTCTTTTTCCTTGAGAGCTCTTTCACTGTCTTCGTTCGAGAGCTCTTTATTCTTGAATGCGGTTGCTTCAAGAGGTTTTTCAAATCGTTGAACACTAAGCGGTTCCATGCCTAGACCTCATTGGTTAATTACTTATTGAGTAACTAACCTCGCATGAAGTGCACCACTATCTTTCAAAATATGAAATATACTCATCATATCTCTTGGACTAACGCCAAGTTTATTTAGAGATTCGACTAGCTGTTGGACGTTGGTTATCTCTGGAATGTATTGTAGCTTACTGTTATCTTCTTGAAAGTCTGTTGACGAATCCGGAGTGACCACGGTGGCCCCACCAAAAGCATCTGGTTGAGCCTGACTCACATTTAAAGTATTCTTCACTCTGACGACGATGTTACCATGACTTACAGCCACTGCCGAAATCTTGACCTCTCCTCCGACAATTATAGTTCCAGTTCGTTCATTAAAAATGATTTTTGCTTCCTTGTCGGTTTCATAAGTTAGTTGCCCTATTTCTGAAATAAAATTTACCACTTTATTTTGCTGAAAATAAGAATTAGGAACTTTAACACGAATTCTATTTTCACCATCTGCTACTGCAGCTCCCGTAAATTTTTCATTTATAGAAGCGGTCATATTTTTAGCTGAGGTAAAATCATGATGGTTAAGTAGAAATGTAAGTTGATCTTGATTTAAGTAATCTAAATTCCCAACGTCTCTTTTTAACTTTAGCCCCCCGACGAGTCTACCAACTGTAGGAATATTTTTGACAATAGAGTCTCCTCCTGCGCCTGCTTCACCAAAAACTCCTCCTCCGACAGTTAAGCCCCCCTGTGCTATGCCCCAAAGCTCTCCATCAGCACCTAGTATAGGTGACATAATTAACTCTCCTCCTAGTAATGAAGAAGCATCACCAATTGTGGCGACTGTGCAACTAAGCATATCTCCACTAAAGGAACCACTTCGCACAGTGGCTGTAATCTTCACCGCTGCACAATTTTGTACTCTCAATTGCTCTTCAGTAAGTTGTAACTTAAAATGAGTCAACAAGTTCTTTAGTGTATGCTGAGTCAACTCACTATCTGAATCTCCGGTACCACCCAAACCAACAACGATACCAAAACCAGTAACAAAATATTCTTCTTGTCCTAGTATTCTTGAAGTATCTTTAATCCTTACAATTGTTTTCGATTTTTTTTGAGCATGCAAACTAAAACCGACCAAGATAAATAATAATATTAAAAAATTTCTCATAATCCTCTCCAAATCAAAATGGGTTTATGTATTGAAAGATGCGCCACAAAATACCAGGCTGAGCGCCATCTGTTACATCTCCAGCAGTCTCATAAAAAATGTGTGCATCAGACATAAGTGCTGAATTTATGGTATTTATTTTTGAAATATCCCTAACACGAATCATTCCAGTCATCACTATATGAACTTCTTCTTGCTTCATTTTCACACGTCTCTGGCCTTTGATTACCAGGTTCCCATTTGGAAGAACGTCTACGACTCTGGCTGTAATACGGGCATCTAAAGTCTCACTTGTACTCGAGTTACCAGAACCATCAAAACTACTACCTGAGTTTATTGATAAGCCTTTCATCGTCGCCCAATCATTTAGGACTCTATATAAGATCGCTTCACCTTTTTTACCCTCCAAATTTTCGGAGAAAATTGAATCCGTTGCAGGCTTACTTGCCGTTTTGGCTGTTGATAGAGACTCTGATTTAGATGAGCTGGAAGACTCACTTATAATGATTGTCACCAGATCCCCTACTTCTTGAGCCAAGCCACTGCTATACATATGCGTAACCATTCTAAGTTTATTTTCTGTTGCTAAACTACTTACGCAAAATGCTAAAAGTATAATTATGTATTTCATGATCAATTCTCTCCTGAATTTAAAAGTCCAACTCCGACAGCGACGAGCTTAACTGTAAGTAAGCGCCCAGTTGCCGTATTTTTCACTCTTATAATATCTCCGCGGCGAGCTTGTTGTTGAGCTTCCGCCTTAACTAGGGCATCTAAACCAGGGCTTACTAATTTCACACTGATTATATCTCCTTTCATGGCATAAATCGGATCCGCTAAGAAGTTAACAGCAATCTTACTTCCACCTGGTAAGTTCTGTCTTAATTCATAGCCAACAGCTTCTTCTTCACTCAAACAATATTCTGATTCTCGACCATCTGACCAAGACTTTACGATTTGAATATTGGATCGAGTAATCACATCACCTTTTTTAAGAGGTTCCTTTAAATAAACCATATCAAGCTCGCGCTGAATTTGAGGATTCAGGGTTATAGATCCCAAAGGTTTTTGCTTTTCTGAAAAATTCACTCTCAACTTAGTAGTACTCATATTTCGTGAAATGCTTTGACTAGTTATTTTAAATGAGTCTGCTCCAGACATATGACTAATTGCAATTAAATCATCAGCCTGAAACACAAGGTTTATCTTAAATTTCTTCCACTGAGGTAACTCTTGAAGTTGTGTAATTAATGAGGCTTTTACATTTTCTTGGAAATTTACATCAGCAACTCGAATGACTTTCACTGAAGGCGGACTAGATATAACTAGATCCATTAGTTTTTTATGTTCCTGCATTTTATAAGCAATAGCTACAGGGCTGTATCTCTTAGAGCCTCTAGCTGGGGCTTCTAAAACTGTAAGATTCAGCTCGTCTTCTGAAATCTTATCATTTGGAATTATTATATCTTTCAACAGAACAAAACGACCTTCAACACTTATTTCAGACTTAAAAGTCACGTCTCTTTCTGCAAAAACAGAAGTAAGACAAGCCATAGAAATAAGAGTAACTATTTGGATCAATCTGTTCATCTTTTTATCCTCTATTTAAGATTTGTTGCTGTTCTAAGCATTTCATCACTTGTTTTGATACTTTTGGAGATAACTTCATAAGCTCTTTGAGCCGCAATCATATTTACCATTTCTTTGACAACCTCTACATTTGAAGCTTCTAGGAAACCTTGATTTAAGGCGCCATATCCATTTTGATTGGGTGCTCCGTTTATGGCATTCCCACTAGCCTCTGTCTGACTGAATAGGTTGTTACCAATTGGCTTTAAGCCCTCACTGTTTGGGAATCTTGTTAACGTAAGGTTACCTAAGTTCGTAACTTCCCCATTTACTGTTTGGGAAATAACACCACCTGAAGTTATATCAATTTGTGTGGCGTTTGGGTCAATAGTTGGACTACCATTTAAGCGATAACCATTATCATTGACTATTTGACCATTTTGGTCTCTGTGAAAATGACCATCTCGTGTGTAGGACAAGCTTCCATCTGGTAGAAGTATCTCAAAAAAGCCTTCGCCAGATATAGCCATGCTCAATTCACCACCTTTTCTTTCGAGAGTACCATCTGAAAAATCTCGCGTTATACTACTCACTCGAGAACCTGTACCTATATCTACACCAACTGGTGTAACGGAGTCTGTTGTCGCCGCACCAACAGAACTAACTGTTTGATAGTACAAGTCTTGAAAATGAACCTGTCCTTTCTTGTATGCTGTAGTATTAACATTCGCCAAGTTATTGGCAATATTTTCAGTTAAGCGTGTCTGACCTTCCATACCAGTTGCTGAAATCCAAAGTGCTCTATCCATGATCTACTCCTTATGATCCAAATGTTTGATATTCTTTATTTCGTATTCCTTCTCTCATTTTCATAAGTCTTTGAGAAAGTTCATACTTGCGCATACTATCGATCATAGTGATCATTTCCTTAACTGGAGAAACATTTGCACCTTCAATTGTTTTACCAGATATACTGTACTCACCGCGCTCTGCTTCTGAAGCTAAATTTTGTAAATTGGGCTGCAACTGAAAATAACTTGAACTAAGTCGTGTTAGTTGTTCTAGATTTTCTATTTTAACTATCTTGATTTGGCCTAATTCTTTTTGGTCATCGCCTGTACCTATTGTGAGGTAACCATCGTCTCTTACCGTTAAAGAATTTAAACTATCTCTTTCATTTAATTGAAAATCTCCAACTTTTGCTTCAAGCTTAAAACCATCAACAGTTTGTACCTCACCTGAGGGTGAAAGAACAAAACGACCATTTCTTGTATAAAAAGTGTTTCCTTCTGGAGTTGTAACCTCAAAAAAGCCATCACCTGAAATAGCAAAGTCTAAAGGTCTCCCTGTATGCTTTAGAGAACCTTCCGAAAAACTGACCACGTTACCCCCGTCCAAAGTACCTTGACCACTTTTGTTATAACTATCTACATATCCATCAAAATCTGTGCTAATTACGGTCTCTCCTTTGAAACCTGGAATCTGAGAGCCAGCAAGATTTCGAGAGATGCTTTCTTGTCTTTTCATCTCAAGGTCCATGGACGAAAGGACTTTATAAATTACTGACATTTTTCTCTCCAAATTTTATTCATGCTTTAATGTTCGCAGAGCCTATGCCGAGTTATACCAGACAACAAAAAGAGCCAACAACTAAAATAAAAATGTCGCCATAAGTTGTTTGTAATTAAAATATTAAATTTTCACTATTTTTATTTATCTGAAAATAGGAGAGAGAAGAAGCGGAAAATTATTCCGGCAAGTAATACCAGAAAAAACTTCTAAGGAAATATTTACCAATCTATTTTTTAGTTGCGTAAAAACTAAAATAAAACAAGGAGATATTTATCGAACCTTACAAATACATATACCTTATGATGATACGTAATTTCACAAACTGACCGTCACTATAAACTTGTAAATATGCTCAAGCTTCCTATAATTGGCTGATGAGTACACGAAAAAAACTTCCAGCTTCAGATGATGATCTATTGAGAGATTGTCGAGTTGACACATACCGGGCTTCTGGCGCCGGAGGTCAACACGTGAATACAACGGACAGTGCGGTTAGATTAGTTCACTTAGAAACAGGCCTAACAGTTCAATGTTCTAACCACAGAAGTCAACATTCAAATAAAGAAGTCTGTATTGCGAAGTTAAGAGAGCTTTATTTCGAAAAATTCTTAAAAATTAAGAAAAAAAGAATTCCTACTAAAAAGACTAGAGGGTCTCAGGAAAGACGACTTAAAAAGAAAAAACAACGCTCTGACACAAAGAAGATGCGTCAGCGAAAAGATTACTAAGACTTCTCTTCGCTACTGCCATTTGGAAATAGATGAGCAACCCCAGTTATTATCCCAACTAATAGAATTAGCAAAATCGCATATATAACCAAACTTTTGCTTCGGTGAATTTCTTTCTTGTCCAATTCTTTGGGAATAGGTTTCTCTTCAGGAAACTTACTTACTTGATCTAATTTTGCTTCATCTGGGGAAGGTAAGTTTATAATTGCACTTTCATCAGGCTTTTCTGTATCTTGTACGACTTCAGAAACAACCTCGTCAATCTTCTCTTGGATTTTTACTTCAGAGTTTTTTGGCTCCTCTTGAGCAAATACTGAGAATGAGATACTGGCTGCTAAAATTAGTAATAAGTTTTTCATAAGGCATACCTTACACAAACAAGCATTTTTGACAACCAGTCTCTATAGATAAGAATGATTAATTAATCTTCATGGCAACTAAGTCACCCTTAGCGTTTCTTGCTAAAAGTTTACCATTGGAAATAATTGGACTCGTCCAGCATTTTCCGCCTAAGATTTGAGCTTTACCCTGAGTTTCATAACCCTTTGGTGTTGCTTTGACTGAAACCAATTGACCTCTTTCTCTCAATAACAAAATTGTATCTCCCGCCATAACCAGACTTCCAAAGCCTGTTTCTTCTGACCACATGACTTTACCGGATTTCAGCTCTATACATTTCAAACCTGCATTGCGGTCATTTGTATTGCCATCAACACCGTAAATATATCCGTCGAGAATAACACTGGAACTAAAATGATTTCTCATCTCTTTGTGTTCCCAAAGTTTATTTACGCTATTGCCATTCACTTTTACAGCTGATGCGCCACGACCATAACCTGAAGATATAAAGATTTGATCTTTGTCAAATAGTGGATCTGCGGAATTAATTTTATATGATGTCTTCCAAGGATAACTCCAAACCTTTTTACCTGAGCTTGGGTCAAGGCTATCTAAACCAGTTGCAGTAAAGAGTAGGATACTTTTACCATAAGGAACAGGTGTTGCATAAGAAGCTGCTCCTGAGGCTGACTTCCAAGCAACTTTTCCAGATTTTTTATTGAACGCAACGCCAGAGACACCGGCATTTAAGATAACTAAATCCCCACTTATATAAGGTGAACCCGAAAACCCCCACTCTGGCACTCTGTAGTTAAACTCTTGAGAAATATTCTTCTTCCAAAGAATTTTGCCAGACCTTGCATCAAAGCAGTAAAACTGTCCATGCTTGCCTAAAGTGTAAACTCGACCATCATCAACTGTAGGCGTTGCGTTAGGGCCACCTTCATAAAGATTGTTTTGTAATTCTGCAGGGTAGGATTTAGACCAGACCGTTTTACCTGTTCTTTCATCTAAGCAATAAACATAGTCTTTACCACTTTTGTGCCCCATGGTGTAAACTTTCCCACCGGCTGTTACTAAAGATGAAAAGCCGATATTTATTTTAGCACGCCAAAGTCGCTTGGGCTTATTTTTTGAAAAGTCTAGTTTTAAGCCTTTTTCTGCAGAGACGCCGTTAAAAGATGGGCCTCTAAAGTTTGGCCAATCTTCAGCGGTAGCACTCATTGAAGTACTAATTGCGAGGCCAAGAACAAGTGATTTAAATTTTGGTAAGAACATCTAAAGCTCCCTAGTTAACTATTTGTCATATAGCTTTTTACCAAAAAAAAGACAAACAATCAACTTTGTTGGAAACTTAGAGTTTAAAATTAATAAGAAGTTTTACTTAAAATACCTGTTTGTTTCTTTATTCTAAATTGTAAATAAGCAAGTCTTCTTTGAGTATGGACTCTATACCTCTGTAACATGACTTCTCTAAAACATTCAAAAGGAAGTACGTTATCTAAATAAACACCTCTGCGCTTCAAATGACTGTATAGGTTTCTTATTGGCCATGAATCTTTTGACTTATACTCATCTAGATCTTTAGCTAAAGGAGTCCCTATCTCTTCATATCTTCTACCGTCTGATAAATTTGAATACATCTATTATTTCCTCTCTTTAAGGAGCTAAAATTGATTATTTCATGCAATTAATTACCTTACCAGAGAGATCTTCTTACATTTATTTTTATTTTTTTTGAAAATTTGTAGTAATACTCTAAAAAAAAACGGTATAAGCAGTAACACAGCGTTATGTGAAAGTATATAATTTCATTTTTAAAATCTTAGATACATAGGAAAGTATATGTTAAAAACTGCTAAACTAAGACTGTTAGCTATTTTCGTTCTATCTCTACTCGTTGGTTGTTCAACAACTGTTGCGGATAATACCCTTTCTTCTGAAGAGAAAGCTGAAGGCTGGGAACTTCTATTTGACGGCAAAGACATGTCAAAATGGAGAAACTTCAAAAAGACTGACATCAATCCAAAATGGATTGCAGAAAATGGCACTATGACTTTAACTGGTAAAGGCGGCGGTGACATCCTAACTAAGAAGACTTACAAAAACTTTGACCTAAAACTAGACTGGAACATCTCTGAAGTTGGTAACAGCGGTATCTTCATCCTTGTTGATGAAAAAGGTAAAAGAATTTACTCTCACGCTCCTGAGATCCAAATCCTAGATAACGAAAGACATAAAGACAGAGAAAAACCAAACCACCGTTCTGGTTCTCTTTACGACATGATCACTTCTCCAGCAGAGTCTCATAAAGTTGCTGGCGAGTGGAACTCAGTTCGTATCCTTCTTAAAGACAAGCACCTTCAAGTTTGGCAAAATGACATAAAAACTGTTGATGTAGTAATCCACAGCGATAAATGGAATACACTGCTTAAAAACAGCAAATTTGCAAAATGGAAAGGTTACGCACAAACTCTTGATGGTCACATCGGCCTTCAGGATCACGCGGACAGAGTATCATTCAAAAACATAAAGATTAAATCTTTAGACTAACAATCTCCACATAGCGCACTAGATGGCCAGTCTTCTTTCGAGGAGGCTGGTCTTTTTTTTAATCCATTGCCTTGAGCTTCTCACTCAACTTCAAGCCTTCAATTACTCCCATAGCATAGCCTTGCTTCAACGTTTCTTGACGAGTCGTCAAACGGTCTACTTTGAAATCTGCCGGAGGAACTATCGGGAAGTGCTCTACTGTGTCTGACTGAAAGTTTTCTACATATGTTTTATTAATATTGTACGTAACATCATCATTCTGCAAAAGCTCCGATAAGTTTCTGAACTCTTTGAAAAAAGGGCTCATAACTTTATGAAGTAAACGAGACTTTGTTTTATGGAAACCTTCTGGACGAGTCATAATCGTTACTATTTTCTCCGCGCCCATATCAACTGCCATTTTTAGTGGAATAGGTATGGCAACACCACCGTCAACATACTTTCGGCCTTTATATTCTGCTGGGTGAGTTGTTAAATAGGGTAGATTACAAGATGCGATAATTGCGTCGAGTAGATCCTCCTTGTCTGGCTTAATACAAACAGGCTCTCCTGTTTCAGCACAAGTCAAAACAGTATAAAATGCAGTTTTAGAAGATGAATATTTCTCTACATTTATTGGTAAAATCTTATCATTTATCTCTTTAATCGCGTAGCCCAGATCCATTATGTGCCGCCCTTTCAAGAAACGTCGAAAGTCTATAAACTCCGATGTCGAGAGGTAGTTCAAAAAGATCTTCTGACTGCGCCCCTTTTGGTCAGCCATAAAACTTACTCCACAACCTGCACCTGCAGAAACACTCAGTATAAAGTCGAATCGTCCCTGAGCTGTTTCTTGGATAGCATCTAAAACTCCGGCTGTGAAAATGCAACGCATGGCACCACCTTCCAACACTAAAGCCCATTTCTTCTTGGGTCTTCCTGGAATTATCTTGCGGATTAAATCCGCCGGTTTTATATCTTTCAGGCCCATACAGCTACTTCACTTTCTCCAAAAATCTTAAACCTGACCATACTTTCAAATCGATTAGTTTACCCTGCTCTTCTTGAGCTTGGAGCCACTCGTCAACTTTATTCAGTTCAACAACATGAACTTTTATATCCTCATCATCTATGCCACCTCCTTCACCAACTTTGGTCAAGTCTGCCGCTAAATACATTTCTAACTCTTCATTACTAAGCCCTGCACTAGCAGGTCCCTTACAAAGATAAGACATACTTGCTGAGTCATATCCAGTCTCTTCGATAAGTTCACGCCTTGCAGCTTCTTCAGTCGGCTCGGTAAAATTGTCGCCATCGCCAACAAGACCTGCTGGAAATTCAATCATACTTGCCTGCACTGGTTTTCTGAACTGTTCAACAAAAATAGTTTTATCATCATCTAAAAGTGGCACTATAACAACAACTGTTCGACAATTATTTCGCTTTACCCATTCCCAACCATTGTCATCATACAAAGTCAAAAACCTACCTTTGTAGCAAGTATCCATTTATCTCTCTTTTTAAATTTTAGGAAATTCTCTATTATTTATTTTACTCACCATTTTACGACCTTGCCCGCTGATAATATTTTTATTTAGAATGTAATGACACGATTTTTGCGATGATACGAGAAAACTCACTTTAAGGTATGCCTATAACATGTCAGAAATAATTAGAAAGAAAATACTCCAGTCGATCGATGACATGCCCAGCCTTCCTTTGACTGCATTGAAAATACTACGGTTAGCAAATGACATAAACTCTTCCCCACAGGAAATGCTAGAGACCATAAAAGTTGACCCGGTCATCACCGGCAAAGTTCTACAAATGATCAATTCATCATACTTCGGTCTTAGCACTACAGTGTCTGATCTACGTCAAGCACTTGTCATGCTCGGTTCAAACACCGTAAAAAATCTAGCCTTAACTTCGGCTTTACTAAATACTATGAAATCTAAAGGCTCTGGCCACGCAATGCTCGACTTGGACGGACTCTGGCTCCACTCATTGGCGACTGCAGTAGGTGCAAAGATTATTGCTAGAACCGCGAACTTACCTCGTATGCAACATGATGAATTTTTCATCATTGGTCTACTTCATGACATTGGCCGTATATTCTCTTTTCAATTCCTTGCCAATGAGTACGTCGAAGCAATAGAACTGGCAAAATCTGACTCGCTAGATATAACAGTTGCCGAAACTTCGATTCTATCTATGACGGCTCCTGAAGCTGGCGGCCTGCTCGCAGAAAAGTGGCAACTCCCTGGAAATATGTTAAATGGCATTCGTTATTATCGAACTCCTGCTGAAGCCGGTGATTTTCAAAAAATTTGTTCAATAGTGAATATCGCTTCATACTTTGCAACTCAAAAAAATATTGGCTGGAGTGACGATTTAGCAGTCCATGAACCCTCTGAAAGTATTTTAGAAGTTGCCGGTGTTTCGTTAGAGGAACTCACCGACCCACTTACCGTTATGGAAGAAGAAATAGAAAAAGCTAAATCGTTTATTCAGGAGTAAGCCATGGAAGTTACATTTTGGGGAGTAAGAGGATCGATAGCTTCACCTGGTCCTGAAACAGCAAAGTATGGTGGAAATACATCCTGCTATGAAGTTCGTAACGATGCAGGTGACTTAGTCATAATGGACGCAGGAACTGGCATACGTAAGTTAGGCATGAAACTCATGCAAAGTTTACCTTTAAAATGCTCAATACTTATTTCCCATACACACTGGGACCATATCCAAGGTTTTCCCTTTTTCATCCCTGCTTTTGTTCCCGGAAACAATATAGACATGTACTCGCCAAAACAATTCGAAAAAAGTTTAGAAGGCGTCATCTCAAGTCAAATGGACTACTCTGTGTTCCCCGTAAGAACGGCTGAACTAAGCGCCGATATAAAGTTTCACAACATCATCGAAGGACCAGTCGAAGGTATCCCTGGCTTTGAGGTTTTCTCTCAATTTGTCTGTCATCCTGTGACCTCTTCTGGCTACCGGGTTGAAGCCGATGGGAAAGCCGTTTTTTATACTGGTGATCATGAAAAATACTTTGACCAGTACCACAAAGGTATAAAAGAAGAAGACATAGACCCTGAAGTAAAAGCTCAAATGCAAGCGATAGTAGACGTTCAAAATGACCGCGTCATCGCAAGCTGCAAAGATGTAGATCTACTCATCGTCGACACCATGTATATGGACGACGAATACTCAGACAAAATTGGTTGGGGACATAGCACTGTTGAAATGGGACTAGAACTCGGTGTAGCGGCAAATGTCAAACACTTAGCTTTAAGCCACCATGATCCTACTAAATCCGACGATAGACTCGATGAGATACTAAAATACGCCCGTAAAAAGCTAGATGACATGGGTGGCAAACACATCGAACTCAGTATCGCTCAGGAAGGAAAAACAATAAAACTTTAAAAAGTTACGAGAGTTCTCTCAAAAACCACTAGATTTAGCATATACGGTAAGTGCGAATCAAAACAGCATAAATATCTATTAATTAGAAACTTACAATTTATAGATACTTTTATCTCAAAAGATGTAAGATTTAGTTTTGATTTGGTTATTTAACTGTAGTGGAAATACAAATGTGTGTGTAGAGATATCTAAAGGAGCAAGAAATGACTGAAAGCAACTCGCGACGAAACTTCATCCGAAACTCAGCAATATTGGCTGGTATCTCGCCCTTTGTGAATTTTGCAGAAGCAACAACAAAACCTAAAGTTGTTAAAGCCAAGAGAGTCATACAAATCTTTCTTCCAGGTGGCATGTCTGCACAAGAGTCATTTGATCCAAAACCTTACAACCCATACGAGTACCGCGGACCATATGGAACCGTCAAAACAAGTATTCCTGGTATTCACTTCAGCGAAAACATGAAGCATACAGCAAAAATAGCTGATAAGATCACCGTCATCCGCAGCATGACTCATGGTGAAGCTGCACATGAGCGCGGTACACACAACATGTTTACCGGCTACCGACCAAGCCCTGCAATTCAGTTTCCAAGTATCGGCGCTATAGTCGCAAATCAAATGGGCCCTAGAGAAAACATGCCTCCATACATATGTATTCCGAACCGTCCAAATGAATTCGCTGGCACGGGTTACTTAAGTTCTATGTATTCTGCTTTTTCTCTTGGAGCAGACCCATCTCGAAAAGGCTTTAAAGTTAAAGACCTCAAAGTTCCAAAAGGCATTTCGATGGAACGCTTTGAACAAAGAAAGAAAATACTTTCTCTAGTTGACTCTGACTTCAAAAAAGAAAATCAAGCAGATGCTATAAAAGCCATGGACAGCTTCTACGAAAAAGCTTTTAGTCTCATTGATTCACAGAAAGCTCAAGCTGCATTTGATATAGATAAAGAAGAAAAAAAAGTCAAAGATAGATATGGACGTCACCAAGCAGGACAACGTTTTTTGATGGCAAGAAGACTTGTTGAAGCTGGAGCGAGATACGTTACCGTAACTGCCGGAGGCTGGGATCACCATCGAAATATCCGTGGTGAAATAAAGAAACAACTGACTCCCTTAGATCAAGCTTTAGCTGCACTTATAAGCGACCTCGATGAAAGAGGTATGCTAGACGAAACTCTAGTTACTCTAACTACAGAGTTTGGCCGTACACCAAAGATAAATAAAGATGGCGGACGCGACCACTACCCTAAAGTATTTAGTATAATGATGGCCGGTGGTGGTACTAAACGTGGCTATGTTCACGGCATGTCAGACACAACTTCTACTGCTGTCGAAGAAGCACCTGTACATACAGAAGACTTAGCTCGAACAGTCTACACTCTTATGGGGATCAACCCAGACACTAGACTTATGGCTCCAGGAGCTAGACCTATTCCGCTGGTTAAAGATGGTGAAGTTATCGAGGATGTACTCGCATAATGAAAACTGTAATCAAAATACTCTCGGTTCTCCTGACAGTATTTACAGTTTCTGCTCAGCCTTATCCAAACTACGTCATTCCTTGTGGTGTACAAAAAGGTCAAGAGTTAGATATAACTGTAACTGGCAAAGGACTTCAAAATATCGAAAATGCCGTATTCTATGAAGATGGTGTACAGTTCCTCAAAATCGTCGAAACCAAAAAGAATCAAGTTAAATTCAAAATCAAAGTCGATAAAGACTGTGAACTAGGTCTTAAACATTTTCGTCTTTTCAGCAAAGATAACTTTTCGGAGATCATCAGTCTATCTGTTGGACAGTTCCCTTCCAGAGAGGAAAAAGAAGACAACGGATCAATCGAAAAAGCTGAAAAGATAACTCACAACATAACTATCGATGGAATCATTAAGCGTGAAGATATCGACTACTTCAAAATAAAATTACAAAAAGGTGAAAATCTAAAACTAGAAGTAGAGGCAAATCGACTTAGTCACCGAACAAACTCAAGTCGAACGGCTGAGTACTTCGACACTCACCTTGGCATCTACAACAAAGAAGGCTTTCTCATTGTAGATAAAGACGATACAACTCTCACAAAACTCGATCCACATCTAGAGTTTATCGCTCCGGAAAACGACACTTACTACATCGCTATAAGAAGTTCTGAGTTTGCCGGTCATAACAATGCTCGTTATCGCTTACATATAGGTAATTTTCCAAGACCTATTGCGACCTACCCTGCTGGTGGCCAGAAAGGAAAAGAACTTAAAGTTAAAATGATTTCTGAGTCTGGTCAGACATTTGACCAAACAATTAAAACAGGGACAAAAACAGGTATACATCAGTTTGCCGCTGTTAAAAACAAGCTTATTAGCCCAAGCCCAATTCGTCTAGACATATCTAATTACCCTGAGCATCTTGAAGTCACTGACAATGACGAAAAGAAATCCGTCAAAAACTTCCCAAACTACCCAGTTGTCTTAAACGGTATAATTGAAAAAGACTCCGATGTCGACTGGTGGGGTTTTACCGCCAAAAAAGGCTCTAATCTTCGCATCGAAGTTCTCGCCCATAAACTTGGCACTGGTCTCGACTCTATCTTGGAAGTTTACAATGAGAAAGGTCAAAGACGAAAAAGACAAGATGACAGTGGTAGTCCAGACGCAGTTATAAACTACAAAGCCGAATATGACGGTAAATTCTTTATTCGTATTCGGGATCAATTAGGAAATGGCCGTCCACACTATGTCTACAGAATCAAAGTCACTGACAAACCAACTAGTATCAGCTTAAGTCTTCCTTCTGTGAGCGATAATAACCAGTTAGGTCAAGAAATACGCATACCTCAAGGTGGAAAAAGTATTTACCTTTTACAAGTAAATCGCGATGGCTCCAAAGGTAAAGACACTCTTGTTTTCCCCGAGCTACCGCAAGGTGTTAGTTATAAACTCCTACATGCTCCTGAAGGTAAAAGTAAAATACCCGTTTTATTCACCGCTGCAGCAAATGCACCTCACACTTTCACGCTTGCTAAGCCAAGCATTAAGAGTGAAAACAAACTTGAAGGTGAACTTAATCAAGAAGTCGTCATGGTCAAAGGCCGAAATAACCGACCTTATAAAAAGTTCATGACGAATAAATTGGCTGTGGGAGTTACAAATGCTGCACCAATTACCGTAACGACAATTAAAGAACAAATGCCTTTACCTCACCTTGGGTATACTAGAGTTAAAATCAAAATTGAGCGCAAAGGAGACTTCAAAGGCGATGTCAAAATCAGACTAGCCCATAAAATTGACGGCATGTCTTCTATTGATCAAATGACTATTAAAGCTGATAAAACCGAACTGGACTACACGATAAACTCAAACAATGGAACTCCCGTTGGTGACTGGCCTGTTGTTTTTACTGCCGCAGCCTCTCACAAAGGCATAAACTACATAATTAGCTCGGATGCACATGTCATAAAAGTTATCCCGTCTTTCTTTTCAGTCAAAATGGCAATGCAGTCATACCGACAAGGAGACAAAACAACTCTAGATGTCGACTTAGAGAACTTAGTGAAATTTTCAGGTAAGGCCAAAGTTCAACTTCATGGAGCACCATCGGGTGTAAAAGCTGAAAGTGTTGAAGTTACTGCCGACGCAAAAAAACTAAGTTTGCCTATAACAGTTGATGCCAAAACTCGCAAAGGCCAACATAAGAATTCATTCTTAGCATTCAGCATTCCTTATGGAAAAGGCTTTGTTTACCAAAACATTCGCACCGAAGGAGTCATTCGCGTTGATCCTCCTGCGAAAAACAAACCGAAAGTTGCCGCAGCTAAAACAAAGAAAAAGCTTTCAAGGCTTGAAGAACTACGACTTAAATCTGGCGGAGGAAAATAATTATGACTTTCAAAAATATAATACTCCTCTTTTCTTTAACTCTTAGCACTTTTGCTGCTGAGCTAAATACTCTCGATGTTACGCCGAGGGAAATAAAGCTTGACCACAAAAATGAGGTTCAAGGTATAGTTATCCAAGGTCTTTACGATGACGGCACGACCCAAGATCTTGAGAGTCAAGTTAAAGTAAAAATCATCAATCCAGAAATAGCGACTTACAGAGCTGGCTCGTTCATTGCCATAAAAGACGGTTCGACGACTGCTCAGGTCACCTATGAAGGACAAACAGTTGAACTCAAAATAAGTGCGAGTAACACTGACATTCATAAACAGATCCGTTTTAGTCTAGATGTCATGCCTATCTTTACAAAAGCTGGTTGTAACTCTGGTGGATGTCATGGAGCTTCTCGTGGTAAAGACAAGTTTAGACTAGCCCTTTTTGGTTACGATCCAGATGGAGACTATGAGCGTTTAACGACTGAATTCCCTGGTCGCAGAATAAACCTTGCTGTTCCAGAAGACAGTATGCTCATCACCAAATCTCTAAATACAGTGCCTCACACTGGAGGTAAGCTGTTTGAAAAGGATTCTTTTGAGTACACGACCATCATAAATTGGCTCGAAGACGGAGCTCAAAAAGACCCTAAAGATATAAAGCTTCCAGTTAAACTAGAAGTCTTCCCACAAGAAACAGTACTGCAAGGACAATCAACGCAAAAAATAAGCGTTCGAGTCACTTACTCAGATGGCACAGACCGAGATGTCTCAAATCTCACAACTTATGTTCCGAGTGATAGTGGCGTCGTCTTCGTCAATAAAGATGGCAGAATTGAAAATAAAAACTTTGGCGAAGCATACCTCATGGCTCGTTTTGGAACTTTAACCGCTTTAGCAAAAGTAATAAGCATTCCAGAAAAAGCCGAGACTATCAGCTCTCTACCAGCGAATAATTATGTCGATGAGTTGGTAAATCAAAAACTGACGAAGTTACGCATAAAACCCTCACAACTTTGTGACGACAACACATTCCTTCGCCGAGTGTATCTGGATACAATTGGCCGCCTACCAAGTGAAGAAGAGTATCTAGTATTTACGAACAGTAAGGATAAAAATAAGCGAGACCTGCTGATTGATGAACTCGTCAACAAACCTGAATTTATTGACCTTTGGGTTATGAAATGGGCTGAAATACTTAAGATGCGTAGCGAAAATAACTTTTCTTACAAGTCTACCCTACTCTACTACAACTGGTTGAGGAAGAAGTTCTCTGAGAACGTGCCTATTGACCAAGTTGTCAAAGAAATGCTCAGTTCTTCTGGAAATACATTTAGTAATCCTCCGACGAACTTTTACCAAGTCGAGACAGACACTCTCAAGATGACCGAGAACATCGCTCAAGTATTTATGGGAACGAGAATACAGTGCGCTCAGTGTCACAACCATCCATTTGACCGCTGGACCATGGACGACTACTACTCATTTGCCGGATTCTTCGCACAGATTGGCCGCAAAAATGTTCATGACGATGAAAGAGCCAGAATTATCTATGACCGAAGAAGTGGTGGTGTTAAACACCCTGTTTATAAAAAAGATATGCCACCTGTTTTCCTTGGTGGTGAGAAAGCTGATGTTAAAGGTAAAGACCGACGTGAAGTTTTTGCCAACTGGCTGACAGATAAGAACAATCCATACTTTTCGAGAAGTCTTATTAATAGAATTTGGGATCAATTTTTTGGCAGAGGTATAACTCACCCAGTTGATGATGCAAGACTCAGTAATCCTCCATCCAATAAAGAACTACTTGATGAATTAGCTAAAAAACTGACAGACTACAACTATGACTTCCGAAAAGTTGTTAAAGACATCTGCTCTTCTCGCACTTACCAATTGGAGAGTAAAACAAATGAGTCTAATAAGCTCGATATAAAAAACTTCTCGCATGCATCTATTCGAAGAATACGCGCCGAAGTCTTACTCGACAGTATCAGTCAGGCGACTTCGACTGATGATAAGTTTAAGTCTTTACCTAAAGGTGCCAAAGCCATTCAAATAGCCGACGGTAAAACTAGTACATACTTCTTAACTACCTTTGGTCGAGCTACTAGAGAAACTGTTTGCTCATGTGAAGTCCGTATGGAACCAAACCTTTCTCAAGCACTTCATTTATTAAACGGTGATACTATTCAAAACAAGATTCGCTCTGGTCGTTTTATAGAAAACTTACTCAAAGAAAAGGTTCCTCCAAAAGAGATCCTCCAAAAACTTTACCGACGGTGTTACAGTCGTGAGATAAAAGAAAATGAACTAAACAAACTTATGCCAGTTATAAATGAAAGTAAGAATCAAAGAGAAACACTCGAAGATGTATTTTGGGCTCTCTTAAATTCAAAGGAGTTTATCTTTGTACGCTAAATCCTTCACTATACTTATTGCACTCGTCTGCTCTACAGTAACAGCTGCCGATAAAATCAACTACGAAGATCACATCAAAGAGATCTTCCAAAACAGCTGTTCAAACTGTCACAAACCATCTAAGAAAAAAGGTGGTTTAAACCTCATGATCTATAGCGATGTTCTCAAAGGTGGATCTTCTGGGAAATGTGTCGAGTCTGGAGATGCCGACAGCTTACTAGTTAAGTGTGTTACTCACGAAGAAGAACCAATCATGCCTCCAAAAGGACCTAAGCTTGAGGATGCGGAAATAGATCTTATTCGCAAATGGGTCGCTGGCGGACTCCTTGAAAACTCGAAAAGTAAAAGGATCAAAAAAGCTTCAAATGACATAGCCATGTCTATGCCGGCTATTCCCAAAGGACAGGTTATTCTTCCTGAACATCTATCCATAAAGCCTTTTATTGTCACTAAAAAAGCAAATGCCATAACAGCTATGGCACAAAGCCCTTACTCTCCTCTTCTTGCTGTCGGTGGTTACAAACAGGTTCTGCTGTATAACACTGACAACATGACTCTTTCTGGGATACTCCCTTTTGATGAAGGTCAGATCTATGATGTAAAGTTTAGTCGAGATGGATCAATCGTCATGGCAGCTGGCGGCATAAATGGTAAAAGTGGAAATGTGGTTCTGTGGAATGTAAAATCCGGAAAACGCCTAACTGCCCTTTCCCCAGATTTCGATACAACTTTGACCGCCGACCTAAGTTCAGATAGAAAATACCTAGTCACTGGTTCAAGTGATAAGCTTGTAAAAATATTCTCCCTAAAAACTGGTGAAGTCCTCCATAACATAAAGCAACACTCTGAGTGGATCACAAATATAAGTGTAAGTCCCGACGGTGTTCTTGTCGCAAGTGGAGACCGTAACGGTCACATCTATGTATGGGAAATAGAATCGGGCCAAAAGCTCTACACCATGATGCAGCACAAACAAGCTATAACAGCCTTGACTTGGAGAGCCGACTCAAACCTCCTCGCCAGCTCATCTGAAGATGGCGAAATCGTTGTATGGAACATCTACAATGGTCGTCAATCAAAACGCTTTAAAGCTCATAATGGTGGAGTAACTGATCTTTTCTACAGCAATAAAGGCGAACTTATTTCAACCGGCCGCGACCGTTATACAAGAATCTATGATCCTAAATACAAACAAATTAAAAATTCCAAAACCAGCAGTCTACTGCCTTTGAAAGTCATCGCTGATAGTGATGTGAAAAACGTTCTTTATGCCGATTGGCAAGGCAAAGTTCATCGTTGGAATCTAACCAAAAATAAAGTTGACGGCACTCTGGAAGCAAACCCAAAGAATATAGCAGATGCCATACAAAGCTTTCAGCAAGATATAGAAAGTTTAAATAAACAAATCGACTCTGATAAAAAGGAACTCGCCAAACTTCAAAATGTCGTCAATTCATTTGATTCATATCGAAAACTTCCAGGCAAGATCAAAGCCGATATCAACAGTAATCAAAAGAACCTTAACTCTAAGCAACAAGAGCTTGGTAAAACAAAAGAAGCAAAGCTTAAAGCAGGTATATCTAAAAGCGTTGAAAGTCTAAAGAGAAATATTGCAGATCTAAAAAAGAAACTGAAAGCGACTGAAGACGACATCCGTAAACGCGGCAAACATATCTCCGACACTAAGAAAAAAATCTCCAGTTTATCTCAGCTCATTAAAGCAAAAGAAGTAGATATAAAATCACTGCAACTGAGCATTCAGCGTTACCACGCAGAAAAAATAAACGCTACTAGACACGAGCTTATATCTAAACTTGAAACTCTACAGTTAGATGTCGACAGTGCAAAATATATCGAAGAAGATATAAAAGCTCAAATTAATTCGAATAAAACCGAGAGAGAGAAGCTCATAAAGCTAGAGGATAAAATTGAAACTGAAATGACCGAAGATGAGGCCTTGGACTTATTATTTGAACGTCATAACAAAACCATTAGTCTTGCGAAAAGAAACGAAGAGCTACTACTCGAAATGAATAAGAACGCTCAAGAACTACCAGGAAAAAAGAAAAGTCTAGAAAAACTTAAGAAAGAAGAGAAAGTACTCTTTAAGGAATACTTGAGTCAGTTGCCTAAGGCAATGAAAATTGAACAAGTTAAAAAATAAAAAAGCCAGTATTTCCTTAGAGGAACACTGGCTTGTAAAGAATTACTTCTTTGTGCAACAAGCTTTCTTACAGTCAGAAGGGCACTCAGTTTTTGCTTTTGCATCACATTTGCCACAGCAATCATCAGCTGTTGAACATCCAGTTAGTACAAAACCACCTAGAACTAGGGCTGCGAGAATCTTTTTCATAGTATTATCCCAAATTTATTAGTTAAACAAGCATCAATATAATCCGATGATCTTCAAATCCAATGAATCCCTCTGAGTTATTACACATATATTTAAATTTCTAAAAAATCTACACTTATCTGACGAAGTAAAGTTTTTTCTAAACTTAGATGAACAACGCTTGATCATAAGAAAAACCACAATCATTGGAAGAGCTAAATTCGATCAACGAATAAGTTCTAACATCTCCACTCTATTTCCAAATGGATCTCGAAACTCAAACCTTTTCATACCTGGAATAGGAATACCGCCTAGAATATCTAACCCTTGTTCTCTAAGCTTAGTTTTCCAAGACTCCAAATTTTTAACTTGGTAAGCAATGTGTGAAGATGAGACAACACGTTCATTGCTATTCTCTCCACGTATGTGAACTTGTTGACCTGCGACCTCTAACCAACCACCAGGTATATGATCAAGACTTGGCGGACGCTTCAGTCTTCTAAAGCCCATAATGTCACAATAGAAGGCCATAGCAACTTCTTCTTTACCTTTGTCAACGGTCAACTGCACGTGATGAATTTGTTCAATCATGCCACTCTCTTTTCATTTTTGTGTTTAACAAAACCAAGTATTTCAAAGTATTCAAGACCACAAAACTAGCCTTTTCGTGATAAGACAAAGAGTTTCAATCAAAGATTTTAAAAATCTTGTGCAGTAATGACTCAAAATGCTTTCAAAATGCACTCCATTAGTAGAAATCGTCCCAGTGTAAGTTTTATTAAAGCAAACTTTCATACAAGATGCGAAGGATGTTCTGATGGCTCCTTCTAATAATGTTTAATATTTTTCATAAAAGAGGCCATTTAATGCCGCAAAACTCTAAAAGAGTATACGGGGAAGCTGTTCGTATCACGGGTCAGATCCCCATGGATAAACCTTGCTTTGTTATTTCATGCAATAGAGGCGAAATAGCCAATGATACACTGAGAGCTGCCAAAGAAAATATGCACCCTGCTGTTTTTACCGCTGCTATACATACAACTGGTGACCGTCAATACGGTTATGTTCACCAATCTGAATTTAAAATGTGTATTGGTCCTGACTCATTTAGCGCTGAAGAAAGAGCTGCTGGTAGAGCGACTACTCCTTATATGGACAAGCCAATCCTCTTTACAGCTTTTGATAATATCCGTCGTGAGGCGGCAAGAATGTTCGGAGAAGGCAACTTCCAAATCGGTGTTCACCCTGGTTACGGCATGCTTTCTGAAGATCCTGACTTTGTCGAACAGTGCCTTGAAGAAGGTTATATCTTCATCGGCCCTGGTCACACTCCTCAATCCATGATGGGACCAAAAGACTCTGCAAGAGAACTGGCTGTGAAAGCTGGTTTACAAGTTGTTCCTGGTGAAGGTGACATAAAAACTCTCGAAGACGCTAAAGCTGCACATGCTAAAATCATCAAAGAGAACCCTGGGCTTAAAGATCGTCGTTTTAGACTAAAAGCTGTTGCTGGTGGTGGCGGTCGTGGTCAGATTGTTTTCCAAGGTACTAAAGAGCTACCTGAAAAATTTGAAAAAGTTCAACAAGTGTCTGCTGGTCTTGGTTGGCCGTCACACTTTGTTATGGAACTAAATATCGAGATCTCACGTCACTATGAGATCCAAATGTTTAGAGACCTAACTTTCTTTGGTCGTGAATGTACTCTTATGAGAAATCACCAAAAAGAAATCGAAGAGTTTCTATCTCCACAGAGTATTAAAGAGCAAGACCCTGTTGCTTCTGAACAGTTACAGAAAATGATAGATGCAGCACCGAACTTAGCTCGTGAGTGTAAACTTGACTCCGTTGCTACTCTTGAGTGTATCTATGATGAAGAAGCTGAGAAGCTATACTTCCTTGAGATGAATACACGTATCCAGGTTGAGCACCCTGTTACAAATGCGGCTACTGGTGTTGATCTTCTTAGAGCTCAAATCCTGCATGCCTTTGGTGCACCAATGATACTCAAACAAGATGAAGTTACCGCGATGGGCCACTCTATCGAAGCTCGTATCACTAACCTAGATCCTTACGATCCAAACTTTGGACCACTTGGTGGCAAGAAGATCGATCGTTACTGGAGACCTGAAAGAACTGACCGCATACGTCACTATGGTTATGTAACTAGTGGAAACACTATTACTAGTTTCGACCCTATGTTTGCTAAGATTGTTGGTCGTGGCCATGATCGTAAAGAAGCTGTTGAGTCTTTATTCCGCGGTCTTTCTGAGTTCATCGTTGAAGGTCATGAGTTCAGACACAACATCCCTCATCAATTATTTGTTATAAGTCATCCTAAGTTTATTGATCGTAACTACAACTCTGAAACGATGGATGAGATCCGCAAAGAATTTTTAGAAAAGTTTGTTCCATTTTTCGATGAAAACTATGGAAAAGAAAACCGTTATAACAACCCAGTAGTTGCCGAAGCTGTGAACAACTTCTACGGCCACCACTTCCACTAAAAAATCTCGCGGGGCAAGTCCCCGCTTCTACTCAGGACTTGAATGGCAGCAAAAGCAGACAGTAAATGCATAGGTGACTATACAATTACCGGTAAACCTCTCGGTAGTGGAGGTATGGCAACTGTTTACTTAGTTGAAAAAAACAAAAAGAAGTTTGCCGCCAAAGTCCTCCACAGACACCTCATGCGAGAACGCAAAACCGTCGAACGCTTCAAGCAAGAGTTTGACATAGGTGTTAAGATGAAGGCCAACAAAGCCTTTGTTGAAATGATTGAACTCATCAAGCACGATGGCGCTTGGACAATCATCATGGAGTACCTTCCTGGGATGACACTCCACAATGTCATCAATAAGATGGCTCCCCTTTCAAACAAAGAAGCGACCGCCATAACTTATGAGCTTGCTGCCGCGCTTGAAAACTTTCACCTAAATAACTTTGTCCATCGCGATCTAAAGCCAGACAACATCCTTATCACTACAGCCGGCCATGTCAAAATCATGGATTATGGAGTCACTCGCGACTTAGGCACCAACCTGACAAAGACTGGAACGGCTGTTGGTACTCCACTTTATATGGCCCCAGAGCAGATCTGTGGATCAAAGTCAACAGACTGCCGCTGCGACATCTACTCTCTTTCCTTAATCATGTACCGAATGCTGACAAGAAAAGATGCTCATAGGATGAAACGCAACTTTGAGTTTATCGAACTTGTTGAAACCAGAATGAAGAAGCCTGTAAAGGAAATACCGGATCTTGAACAAGATACTATGGCTTTCATAGAAAAGTGTCTTTACCCTAACCCCGAAGAGCGCTTTCCTACGACTAAAGAGTTTTGTAGCGTTTTAGCTCAAACTTCTGGATTCACCAAAAAGAGAATCACACTCATCAAAAAGATTCTTAAAACTATCGAAACGAACGCAAATAAGAAAGTCAAAGGTATCAATATTGATAAAACAATTGTTGATAACCCACAGGATAAAAAGCTCAAAAAACTCGTTATCCTTTCCGGACTCGCTGCAGGTGTTTCTATCGGCTTAACTTTTTATTTTTTTGGTGCAGAAAAATCCCTATCTGTTCTCAAAAGATTCTTTGCTCAATTCTTTTGAGGTAAAAAATGACTCCTCCAAAGACCTTTATTGACCAATTACTTTATAAAGCTGCGAGAAGAGTTACACGTCATGACTTATACAAAGCACTAGTCACGTCTCTCATATACTTTATCTTTGCTCAATTAATCTTTGTCGTAGTTGATCAAAACTTTAATCTAGAAGAGTCTGACAGGCTTATTGCTGCTTCCATTGTAGTACTTCCACCTTTCCTCTTCTTCTTTATTTACTCACTTAAAAGATTGTCGAGTAAAATTAACTTTATTTACATCGCACAGCAGATCGAAAAGTTTAATCCTGAGATAGAAAACCGCCTTGTCAGTCACTACATGACTCGGCACCGATCCAGCTTACCAAAACAAAAGCTTATAGAAGACCTTAAAAAATTACAAATCAGCTCTATACCAAAGCCTAAAATCCTTAAAAAATTAAACTATTTATGTCTTGCCGTATTCGTTACCTTTATAACGTTTAGCATAGCTTCTCAAAAACCTGCGATGCTCTCATTAGGCCGACTCTACGCCCCTCTTTCACAAGCTCCTTTTCCAAGTAAAACCCAAATCTTTAAAGTGCTTCCTGAAAATGGCGAGACCATAAAGGTTATCAACCATTGGCATATACACATCATTTCCAAAGGAATCCCACCGAAACAAGGTTACATAAAGGTCTTTAATAAGAATTCAGAAGGCGAAAAATTTCTCTTATCGAAAACTGCCGAAAACATCTACGAAACGCAAATCCCTGTTATTGGCAATAAATGCGAGTACACCATCTATCTCGGTGACTACGTCTCAGAAGTTCGAGAAATAAACTTTATTAAAAATATCCAAATCAAAGAATTCTCTGTCGCGGCAAACCTCCCAAGCTATACTTCTTCGACACAACTTAAGAGTCGCCCCAAAGACCTAGCTTTGCTAAAAGGCAGTACTATCGAGTTCAATATAAAATTTGATCAAAAAGTCCATAAAGCCGATATATACTGGCAAGGAAAATATCACCCTTTAAAAATTAACTTTGACGAAGCCTTCTCTCAACTCCCATTCTTACTTGATCAATCCACCTACTACTGGCTTAGATATATGAGCAATGACGAGAAAAGAGTTCACTTCACGACTAAACATAAAATCATCTCAATCAAAGACACCCCACCAAGTCTCCATCTTCTAAATACATCTAGTCAGACGAACTTTACTGACAATCAAGTAATTCAGCTTTCTTACACTGCAGAAGATGACATTTCTCTAAATGACATTTCCCTTAGTTATGAAACTCGTTTCTCTAAGAATAAAAAACGACTTCTTCTTAACAAGGGTATTCATGATCCTTCTACAGAAAACACCATCTCTTTAAATTTGAAGGAACTCAACTTTTCTGAAGGTGATGATAGACTTGTGGTTTACATAGAAGCTACCGATAACAACCCAGAAAACATTGACGCCACGAGAAGCAATAACCTCATTTTCGATATAACACCAACAAGGACAATTAGTTCAACTAGTGAACCAAGTGAAACTTCAAAAAGCGAACAACAAGCTTCAAAAAGTAGGCAAGCTGCTGGTCAAGGGAAAGGTACTGGCACGGGAGAATCACAGCAAAGTAAACATTCAGAAAATGGACCTTCTCAAAATCCCACTAATACCGAAGGGAAAGGTATTGGTAAAGGTCCTCTTGCTTCAACTATGACTGGAAACGAAATTAAGGCTAAATCTGGTAAAAATTCACAACAAGTAGATCACGGTACAGGTAATAAAAACGAGCGACAACTACTCGATGGAAAAGAAGTCCAACAGGCTATTCGACAAAACAATTCAACCAAAATTGATTTAGATCTACAGGAACGCTCTGTAAGTAAGGGTGAAAAAACTACAAAAAAAGAACAAGACGAGCCTGATTCTGAAATAGATAAACTTCCTTTTGAAGAAGCTGATGGCGATCTTTCTAAAAAAGAAAATGAGGAAGGTGTCGAGATGTCTCTGAAAGTGTTTGAGGAGAACAATGACTTTCTCTCTAATCAAGAGAAAATCCTCGTTCACGAGTTCTTTAAAGAGTTACGACGACTACAAAAGAAGCGTAACTCTCAATAAAATTTTACTTTAGCTCTTCCAAAACTGCCGCTGCAGCAGCTTTTTTGTCATCCGCTTTCGTAATTGGTCGACCAACAACTATGTAGTCCGCACCCTTTTCGGCAGCCTGACTAGGAGTCATAATTCTCTTTTGGTCATCAACAGAAGAACCTGCTGGGCGAATTCCAGGAACAATGAGCTGAAACTCTTTACCGCAAGCTTCTTTCACTATATCTATCTCTAAAGCCGAACAAACAACGCCGTGAGCGCCATTTGACTTAGCCATGCCAGCGAAGCGTTTCACAACCTCTGCAGGAGTCCCTGCGACACCAAGTTCAGCTAACGCTTGTTGATCCATACTTGTTAAAACAGTAACTGCAATCAATAACGCATCAGGATGCTCTTGAGCATTTAACTCAACAGTTTTGCGGATCATCTCACTTCCACCAAAGGCATGAAAGTTAACCATATCTGCACCGATACTCAAAGCTGATTTAACCGCTTGAGCAACTGTGTTTGGGATGTCATGAAATTTTAAATCTAGGAAAATCTTTTTCTCTTTAGACTTAAGCATCTTCAAAGCTGCGACGCCTTCGCGAGTAAATAACTGTTTGCCAATTTTATACCAGACTACATCTGGGCCTATTTGGTCAACTAAAACTTCCGCTTGAGCAACTGAATCTACATCTAAAGCAACTATTAATTGGGTATTACTCATAATTTTTTCTAACTTGTTCTTTGTATTTGCGTAACATTAAAAACTTCAATCTAAAAATCAACGTCACTGGAAATATCAGAGGAAACACCAGCAACAAAACAGATAACTTTAAAACGGCATCCAATAACCCTTTATCTTTCAAAGCGCGGATTATCTCTAAGTCGGCCATATAAAGCGCCATGATCACAACTGAAACAAAAGCAAAAGCATAAACTAAACGAACTGCTAAACGCCCTTCAGATGCTAGCACAAACTCTTGATACTCACGACTGACGTAGTGACAAAGCTCTGCCAATCCAATCAGTATCTGCATCAAAGCAAAAATAGCTAAGCCGCAACAAATCGCAAAATAGGTATTTTTCTCAACTAATTGAACAAAAATTATAAAAGGGAAAGTAAAAGCCAAAAGCAATGAAAAGACTCGCAGGCGATTAACAATGCTTTGCCATTCTATGGTTGGCAAAAATTGATCCGGAAGTTTTAAGGTTCCGTACATGAGAGTAAACAGTGGTGCTGCCATGAGATAGGGAAAAATAGAAAAGTATATATCCTGCATAGTCACAAGGACTAAGCAATAAAAAGATAAGAAGCTCCAAGAGATGAAGTCTACACTGCGAATGAGCGAAAACTGACAAAGCACTTTATCTGAATCAAAATTTTTCAAAGAATATTCTTGCGGTGACTTCAAATACTAACCTGAATAACGTTTAGATATACAATTTCATGAAGTTACTGAGCATTAAGTAGATTTCAACCAGTGCAACTTTGCAAAATATATTGTAAGGTTATGTTATGAGAAATTTGACCTAAAGAAGCGATATGGAATACTACTATCTTACAGCAAATAACCAAGAGCAAGGCCCCATTTCTGAAGATAACCTTATTCAGTTGGCCCAGTCTGGAAAAATAAACAACTCGACACCTGTTCGTAATACGATGGTTCGCACCTTTAAAGATGCGGAAAAAGTTCCATGTCTTAAAGGTTCGTTGAAAGGTGAAGTTGAGTTCACTGACAATAAAGCTGAAGTCGCCAACAACCTGCATCGTTCTGCAAGTATGATTCAACCTCCTAAAATCAACTATCGACTCATGGCCTTCTTTCTGGACTGCCTTGTCATCGGTCTATTGATTATCGTTTCTTACAATTTAACATCAAACTTAAGTTCTGTTCTAGACTCCTCCCACTTAAATCCGTTTTTCTTAGGAACATGTGTAGCTATTCCGATTCTTTACTATGGAATCACGCTTGGCTACAAAGCTCAATCATTTGGCTTTTGGTTCTTTGGCATCATGGTTATACGTGGCGAAGGTGCACCTGTCTTGGTCGGACGAGCTGCGTTTGCCGCCTTCTTTTTTCTTTTAACTTTTCCATTAGCGCCTGTGTTGATTTATATATTCAATAAAGGTTTACATGAATCTTTTGCTGGAATTCGTGTTGTTAATGTGAAGATGGGATAATTTTCATACATGATGGTTCATTTGCACGGGATTCTCGCCCGACACGCTTTAAGACAAGTTTTAGTCCCCTTTTTCTGTTGTTTCTTTGGATTCCTTTTTCTCTTCTTCATCGCTGACCTCCAGGATGAATTGAGTGACATGCTTGAGCACGATAGCTATGTAGATATCGGCCTATATTTCCTCTACATCTTACCAGAAAAGGTTTCTCTCATTTTGCCTATGTCTCTCCTGCTAGGTACCATGTATAGCTTTTCAAACCTCAATAGGCACAATGAAATAAGTGCTATACGGAGTTCTGGTATATCCATACCGACTTTGAGTACACCTCTTGTTGTCTTTTCACTCATCATGGCATTTATGATCTTTGCCTCAAACGAGTACTTACAAAGCTTCTTCCACACTGAGTCTAAACGTCTACATGAACAGATAACTGGCGATCGCGAAGAACTCGACACTGTGAGCTTCTCTGTAGACAACGAACAAGGCAAAAGGCTTTGGAGTCTAAGCTTTGAAGAAAATGATTTCAAACGCATTTCTCTTTCTCAAAATGACCTTGATGGCAATCCGATGTGGACTGTTGATGCCTACTCAGGTACATACTCAAAAACAGAAGGATGGAACTTCAAAACTGCTACGATAACTAAATATGACGAAAACTGGTTCCCTTCTGCACCGGAAAAACATGAGTCTCTAAACCTCGCAGACATAAAAGATGACCCAGTCCTTATGCGAGAGTTCCACGACATAAACCAGCACTTAACACTCAAGTCGATCAATAAAAGACTAAACTCAAACGTTCAGTTCTCGCCGTCTGCAGTGCAGATAATGTCAGTGAAGTACTATGCTCTTATCTTTACTCCATTTGCCTGTATGCTTTCGGTTTTACTCGGCATCCCACTTTCCATAACACAACAAAGACAAGGTGCCTTAGCCTCTTCTGCCAAAGCACTTGGCATAATGATTGGCTACTACATCGTCGTCCAGGTTTTCCAAAATATGGGGAATGCCGGACACATACCAGCAATAGTCGCTGGTTCATTTCCTACACTCGGTTTTATAGGGCTAGGAGTATACATCGGCCTTAAAAAACAAAATTAACTTGTCACTTTTGTTGATTTTATCACTTTAACCATTTATCCTTAGATAAAAGTCACGGGGACCTAGCATGGATTCTAAACCAGAAAAAAAGAAATCTATTAAGCAAGAAAAATCAGATTTCACTAAAGGCATAAAAGCTGACCAGCTTAAAAGTCTAAAGAAAAAATCTAACGAACTTAAAGATAAGCTCGCTAAAGATCAACTAGAAGAAAAAATTAAGCTTAGCACAAAATCACCAACAAGAATAATCACTCTTGGTGTTGGTTCTATCATATTGATTCTTACTACTATCTCTTTCTTTAAAAACAAAGCTCATGAAATAAGTGGTGGTATTGACCCTACAACAGTTCCAAGGTTTATTGCTAAAGGTGAACTTGTTGAAGTCCCTGACATCAATGAATTCCCAATTGACCTAAATCCTGTCCTAGAAACTTACTACCCTTCTATAGAAGCCAATGAACACATCGGTGACGGTCCAATCCAAGCCATACAGAATCAAAAAGAAACTAGTAAAGAGTTCAAACTTCCAGTAGAGATCTCGGATGAGTATGGCATGAACTTTCGACTTATTCCTCCAGGTGAATTCCTCATGGGAAGTCCTTCGTCAGATGATCGCCATGACGACGTCGAGTACCAACATTTGAGTACTATTCCAACTCCTTTCTATGTTGGCAAGCACGAAGTTACCGTAGGGCAATGGGAGTCTGTCATGGGCAACTTGCCTTACAACAGTACCAAAGTTAAAACCAACCCTGTGACTGGCGTCAGTTTAAATGACTGCCTAACTTTTGTTCAAATGCTCAACAGAAAACTTAAAAAAGATGCTGGCTACAGATACTTCGTCATTTCTGAAAATGAATGGGAGTACGCTTGCCGTGCAGGTTCTGAGAAAACGTATTCTTTCGGCCCACGCATCGTTATTGATGATTATGCCGTTTACAGGTCCTCTACAACTACACACAATGTAGAAAAAATAGGTTCTAAGTTGCCAAACGCATATGGTCTACACGACATGCACGGCAATGCTATGGAATGGACTAGAACGCCATTTTTCATCTATGCCTGCGGCCCCAACCAATATGCTGGGATAAGTACGAGAGAAGCTAAAGCTGCGGATATAAGCATCAAAGAAGGTTCTTGGGACATCCCTATTTACGATGGTGAACATCCGGAAAACCTCATCCATGCTTTGGATAAATTTGAAGTTCCAACAAGAACTGTCGGTGCAAACTTAGACATCTGTTATCACGATAGAAACGGCAATAAAGAGTATGACAAACACGAGCCGATTTGGAAGGACCACCTTTCTCAAGGTACTCTAAATGTTTACGATCCAGATATAGATACAGACATAGTTACTTTTGCGAAAAAGATTCCTACTGGAACAAAAGGCGAAAAAGAAACACTTTTTTACCACGATAAAAATGTTAATACTGAGTGGAACCCTGGTGAAGAACTTTGGGCTCGAAACAACTCAGCCAGAAAGCATGTTAACTACTATGTTCTTCGTGGTGGAGCATTTTATTTCACTGAAGAAGAATGCCGATCTGCCTACAGAGCAAGGGCTGAAAGACAGAACGCTCCTACTTATGCAGGTCTAAGAATTGTTATCTATCTTAATAAATTTATCAAAAACAATTAAATAAAACAGAAGTTCATTGCTAATACTTTTGTCAATTCTTAACTGTCAAAAATGAAATTTGTTCATTTTTAGATTACAATATTATCAAAGCAATGCTAAAATGATTAATAATTGATAAGAAAAATAGCCTCAGAGGATATAAAATGAAAGAGTACAAAGTCGTGTTCAATCTTGAAGGTCAGCCGTTCGATGAAATGGTAAGCCAATGTATGAATGATGGCTGGCAGCTCTATGGTAATCCATGGTCGCACCAAGAGCCAGAAGGTGGTCTAGTTCACCTATATCAATCTATCACTCGTGAAGTTACTGTTCAGTATGTTATGGTTGAAGAAGATGACGAAAATGCATCTAAAGCTGAAAGCTCTGAGAAAAAAGATGAGAAGAAAGACGACAAATAAGTCTTTTTGATATATGATTTTCAAGGCCGCTACTAAGCGGCCTTTTTTATGCCCTAAAGAAATAAAGATATAAAGTGAAGACCAAAACTAAAACCTACCTTATTTCTAGCTTATTCCTGTTAGCTACTCTTCTTCCACTTGCTTATTGGTCAGCAAAAAAGATGACCCTAGACACATCCATCCAGCAAATACTTGGCACAGATAAACGCAGTCAGGATACTTACCAAAAATTCAATCAAGCGTTTGAAAGCAATACAGCGGTTATTGCCATAGCAAAGATCCCAGACTTATTTAGTGATGAAGGGGTAAAAAGCTTATATAACATAAGCCAAGCGATGGCAACTATCCCTAACTTGTCAGACATAAAAAGCCTCACTCACTCCGCACGACCAGTTAAAAACAAATTCAGCTTCGATATAACAAAGATGGTCAAACTGGAGCCGTTCGTTGACTTACAGTCGAGAACTGAACAAGACTGGCAAAAAGTAAAAACATTCCTCACACACTACCCTATGACCCAAAACATACTTGTTGCTGAAGATGGATCATACGCCGTAATCATGGGTATCTTAAATAAAGAACTAATAACACTGAAAGAAAAAAAAGAAGTTAGAGCTGCTGCTCGCAAAGCCTTAAGCGTCTATCAAGAAGAAGGTATAGAAATCCACTTTCTAAGTGAACCTTTTATCACTGCAGAGTTCCATGAGCTCCTATTAAACTCCATCACCTACTACGTTGCCCTCTCCCTATTACTGGCTTCCATAATCATCCTGACTATTTTTAGAAGCCTTAGGATCCTCATACTTATGTTTTGTTATATCCTCTGTGGTTTACTCTGCTTCCCAATAATCTTCTCCCTGAACAAAGCCGATATAAATGTATATACCTTTGTAATTATCCCACTCATATCAGCTATTCAACTAACATTCCTCACACACTTTTACAGTGTCTTCCAAAGGTATGCACAAACAAACACTTGCTTAACGTCGACTTTAAAGCTCACTCTACAGGAAGTTACAAAACCATCTTTCCTAGCTCTTATAACGACAGGAATAGGCCTAGCCTCACTTTGGGCTACTGACTTAACCATCATTAGCACTGTTGGGAAAATAGGCCTTCAAAGCTTAGTTATCATATTTATCATCACCTTTGCTCCACCATACATATTCTCTTTAAGAAAAGCTAAAGAAGAAGGCATGAGCCATAAAGGCTCTGTCACAAAGAAAAGTTTCAAACTATTGAGTCCAAAACTCTCATTAGCTCTCAGTATTCTCATATTTCTTATAAGCTTTGTGTTCATGAATAAAATAGAAGTGGATATAAGAACAAAAGAGTTCCTCCAAGAGAATAGTGAAACTAGGCAAACAATAGAAATAATTGATCAAAACATTGGTGGCGTAAATGTTTTTCAATTAAGTGTGATAACGAATAAAGCCAAACACATTCAAACTTACGAAGTTCTCAAATACATGCATGACCTTCGACTTAAAGTTCTTAAAAATGAAGCGATAAATAGTGTTTACTCTTATTCCCAGTTATATACCACTATCCATCAACTCTTTGTCGGTGGGAAGTTCAGCATTGGCAATATTCTGCCAAATAAAAATGAAGCCATGCTCTACAGCCAAATCATCAACAATCAAAGTATGCCTTTTAGTAATATCCTTCACAACGAAGACTTAAGTGAAGCCTCATTTTTTATTCGCACCAAAGATGTTCCTTCTAAGGTTTTTCTAAATATCGTCAAAGATGTAATTGAGCAATCTAAAGAAAATTGTCCGCCAAATGTTCAAGTAAGCGTCAAAGATGGATTGAACAGTCTTTTAGAGTCCGACCAAAACATCGTCAATACTCAGATAAAAAGCTTAGGCTGGAGCCTCACTGGCGTCCTTCTTATCCTTCTCATCATTTGGGGATCCTTAAAACTTTCACTTATAACCGTCTTGGTCAATTGCCTGCCTATTTCAATCGGAGTCATATACCTGCAATTTTCACAAACTCCGCTGAACTCTATAAATGTCATGATAGCCTCAATTGTTCTTGGAGTTGCTGTCGATGACGCCATTCACTTCATTTCCTACTTTAATAAGTGTAGAAAAGAAGAAGATACTCACAGTGCTCTATTGACCACACTCTCCACAAAGGCAAAGCCAATCATATGTACCAGTCTTATCCTTGCTAGCTGCCTCATTTTGTTTTTACTCGCGCCATTCCCACCTATTGTTTCTTTTGGAAGGTTGGGCTTTATATCCATCATTGGAGCATTGCTCTCGACATTATTTATACTACCTTCTCTTCTTTGGATGCAGAAAAATACCCATAATGATCGTTAAGTCTTTTAAATAGTGGAAATTCACAATATGAAAGAAAAAATATTTTTATTAATTGCCATCATTTCCAGCTGTATATACTTCACCTCGTTATATACCAAAAAAAGTATGCAAGTTGAGCAGCAAATACTCATTCCGAAGAATGTTGAAACAAATGACAAATACCTTTCCGATGAAATTAACAACATCAACATTTATAAGAAGTCAGCACCATCTGTTGTGAATGTCACCTGCTTAAAAGTAAGTCAGTCCATCTTTGGCTCTGTCGATGAACCAAGTGGTGGTTCTGGTTTCATCTGGGATAAGCAAGGACATATAGTTACAAATTTCCACGTGGTTCAAGCTACTAGGAAGATATACGTTTCTCTTTTCAATGACAGTATGCAGTACCCCGCAAAAATTGTTGGTTGGGCTCCACGAAAAGATATAGCTATCTTAAAAATCGAAGCGCCAGAAGATGCTTTAACACCTATTTCTGTTGGTACATCAAGTAACTTAATGGTAGGCCAAAAAACCGTCGCTCTCGGAAACCCGTTTGGCTTAGACAACACTCTTACAACTGGCATAGTCTCGGCTTTAAATCGTAAAATCCAAAGTATTGGTGATATAGAGATACATGGCATAATCCAGACAGATGCCTCAATAAATCCCGGTAACTCGGGAGGACCACTACTTAACTCTAGTGGTGAGTTGATAGGCATGAACACCGCCATTATCAGCCAATCTGGCACCAGTGCAGGCCTTGGCTTTGCTGTCCCCGTGGACACCGTTAAAAGAATTGTCCCTCAACTTATCAAACACGGTAAAGAGATACGGCCAACTCTCGGTCTTGAGTTTGAGCATCGGCTCCAACTCAAGAAAGGTTTGGCTGTTCGTGCCGTGATAGGACGCAATGCTCAAAAGGCTGGATTCAAAGGTCTTGCAAGAGACAGTTGGGGAAGACTTTACTTTGGAGATATAATCCTCAAGATAGACTCTCATGAAATAAATACTCCAAACGACCTTTATCACACACTCGATAAGTATAAAATTGATCAAAGTGTGAAAGTCACAATTATTCGCAATAATAAAGTTAAAGTCATTAGCTTAAAGCTTTCTTCTAACTAATAAATTTACAACACTTCCTTCTTTTTTTGTTTTTGTTGTTATTTTTGTATATAAGCTATAAAAATAAGCTCATTTGTTCCTTAATTTATTTTTTTGAGCACTATTGATTCTAACCAATCTCTGTTGTAAAATTAGTTTCCATTTAGGAGCGGAGAGACAAATTAGATGGCTGAAATAAGTACAAATAGACTTAAAGAAGGCATGACGACTCAATCTGAAGTCGTTGATAAGCACGGTCACACGTTGATTCGCGCGAATGAAGAGATAAGTAAAAATCACATTACCCTTCTAAAAATGTGGGGTGTAACCTCCGTTACTGTTAAAGACTCTATCAAAGAACTGGATCTTGACCAATTAAAAGCCGTCTACTCCACATCAATCATCGATGACTTAGCTATACAAGCGAATACCAAACTGAGGTTTATTCCTGAAGATAACCAAGTCTATAGCTTCCTTAAAAAAACATTCATTGAAGCTGAAGCAAAGAGGTCTAAATAATGTCGTTGACTCCAGAGGATCTTATTGAAAAATGTCCCGACTTAGCTTCTCTTCCCGACGTCTATCACAAACTCAATGAAGCCATAAACAGTCCAAGTTGCACTACAGGAATCATAAGTAGAATCGTTAGTCACGATCCATCACTCACTCTAAAAATACTCAAGATCGTTAATTCTGCATTTTACGGTTTCCCTCATGAAATCGAAGATATACCTCAAGCCATTGTTATAATAGGCTTACAACAGCTCAACGATCTGGTACTGGCTCACTCTATAATCAACCTTTTTGAAAATAAAAAGACTGCACCATTCTCCCTAGAAGAGTTTTGGAAGTTTAGTATTGCTTCTGGGCTAGAAGCTAAAATTCTATCTTCTTATTCTAAACAGAAGTCTAACGACAGAATTTTTGTCGGCGGACTATTACACAATATTGGCAAACTTCTTATGGCAACGGCGGAGCCAGATCTTTATGAAGTATGCTGCCAAGTCTCACGCGACCACAACCTAAGCTGTTTCGATGCAGAAACAAAAGTTTTTGGTTTTAGTCACATGGACGTAAACAGGGTTTTAATGAAGTCTTGGAATATACCTCAATCTATATCTGAGATATCTTCAAACTATCTTACTCCAGAAGTCTCAAATGAACTCGAAACTGAAAGTAACTTTATCTTAGTTGCTCACGGTATCTGTTCTGCATTAGGACTTGGAACGACTGGAGAAATTTTTCTCCCAGAAATATCGGATGCGAATGTAAGGGCAATTCAACTTAACACTGCTCAACTTGAGGAATCTCTCATTCCTCTCCATGAGCAGTTTAGCGAAGTCACAAACACATTCCTTGGATAAAATATGAGCAAAGATAAAGACTGGTATGAAGACCGCATTTCTTTTCTAGAAAAAGAAAACATGCGGACTCTTATAGCACTCGATGAAATAAATACTTTTGAGTCTTACTTTACCAGCATTAATGAAAACACCGAGTTGGCAGATATCTATAACGTTACCTGCAGCCACTTTAGACACTTTATTGACTTTTCGACTGTCGCTTTCATGGACGTAAAAGACGATATGACCTTTAGTTTAGAGTTTTGCCAAGGCGAAGACTCAAGAGAGTATATCGATTCTATAGTTAAAGAAAATATCGAAAATCATTCTTTTGCTGAAGCGATAATTGAGAAATCCTGTAAAATCAAAAGAATCAAGAATGACGACCGTCACCTAGTCCTTCACTGTCTATACTCTAAGACTAAAATCCTTGGTATGTTCATTGGCATTCACAAAGAAAATATCATTGAATCGACAACCACTGTAGCACCTCTTCTATCTGTTCTATTGCGAAAGACAGGTCACTTTCTATCACTTCTCAAAAAATACCGTCGAATTCACTCTGAAGTTAGGGAGCTTCAAAAAGAAGTCGAAAGTAAAAACTTTGCTTTAGACGACGCTCTACATAAAGCTTCATTTTTAGAAATGGCTCGTAAGCAGATGCTTGCAAATATAAGTCACGAGTTTAGAACACCACTCAACGCCATCATCGGCTTACTTGACTTAATGAAAGAGTCTGAAAACCTTACCAGTCTTCATCGTGATTATATATCTACAGCTTCTAGTAGTGCCTCAATCATCATATCTTTGATAGATGACCTACTCTTCTATGTGAAGCTTAAAAGTTCACCTAAGCTTCTAAATCCTAGACCCGGTAGTTTACCTGAAGTATTACTAACCACACTACAACAGTTTGAAGCTGAAGCTCAAAATAAGAATATTGAGATAAAACTCTCCTATGACCAAGAACTAAACCAGTTTCTTACTTTTGACTCAAATCTCCTCAACCTTATCATCCACAAACTCACATCAAACGCTGTAAAGTTTACAGACGAAGGCTCTGTATGCTTAAAAGCAAATGTTTTAGATGATGGCCCAGATCGACTTAAAGTAAGATTTGAAGTTATAGATAACGGCATAGGACTGAATGTTGAAAACTTAGAGTTTTTATGCCAACCCTTTACTCAAGAAGACACATCGACTACTAGACGTTTTGAAGGACTCGGAATAGGTCTTGCACTAGCATCCCTAGCAATAGAAACTTTAGGTGGTGGCTTAAAAGTAGAAAGCCAACCTGGACAAGGTGCCACTTTTATGTTCGATCTTCTATTGAGTAAGACTAGTCTAAATTAGGACAAAAAAAAACCTCTCATACGAGAGGTTTTTTTCACACACACGAAGCACTTTTAAGTCTAGTTATTTGAGTAAGCAAATGACATCATCGACACTAAATCTGCATCCGAAATTTTTAATTTGAGTTTTTTAAGAGCCTGATGCTGTATTTGTCTAACTCTCTCACGAGTTCTACCAATTATCTCACTCACTTGTTCAAGTGTTTTAGGCTTACCATCATCAAAACCATATCTCATACGGATAATTGTTTGTTCACGCTCATTGAGTTGCTGTTCAACGATACTCTTGATCAAAGATACAACATCATCTTTTTCAAGTATCTCTTCAGGAGAAGAAGCTTTAACATCAGTCAGTAAATCACCAACTGTACCACCCTCGCCTTCTTGAAGGTCTGCATCCATCGAGATCAATGAAGTATTAACTGTAGCGATTGTTGAGCGGATAGATCTTTCAGTCATGCCTAATTTCTTGGCGATGTCTTTGTGGTTTGGAACTCTGCCTAATTCTTTAGTCAAGATTTGGCTAGTTTCACGGATTAGCTTCATCTTAGCTGCAGCTTGAACTGGTACACGAACAACACGGCCTTGATTTGCGATTGCTCTACGAATAGCTTGCTTGATCCACCAAGCTGCGTATGAACTGAACTTAGCACCTTTATCTGGCTGAAACTTTGTTACTGCCTTCATCAAACCAACATTGCCTTCAGCAATAAGGTCTGCTAGTGGAACACCTAGATTTTTATAGTCGTGAGCGATCTTAACAACCAGTCTCAAGTTACCTTCAGTCAGCGTTTTTCTTGCTTGGTCTGAACCTTCAGCAATCTCTCCCGCCAATGTTACTTCTTCGTCACGTGTTACTAAAGGGTAAGATGCTATCTCTCCCATATAAGTCTTCACACTGTTAACGTGAATATCCATAAACCTTTACTCCTAAATGATGCAGTTCTTACCCACTTAGCTAAATTACCCGTTGCTTAATTACTATAAGGTGATGGCGATACCAACTTCCAGTTTTTAGTAATTTAAACTGCAACTGAGCTTAGAAACTTATGTATAAAACTTAAATTCTTTGCAATTGTTTTGCTATATATCAACGATTTAGAGAGCATCTCTCATAAGAATTATAAATAAAATCATTTTTTATAGATTTTATTTTTTAAAAGAAAGAAGAAAGCATACAGACTAGTACACTAAGAATCTTTCTGAGCTTGCTTCAACTTGAGTTTCAATAGCTTAATCCAAGAGACCTCTTGGTCTTCTTTTCGGCTCACTCCAGCAAACCTTGTAGAGTAGTAGTAGTTGATCATTTCATCTAAATCTTTAACCTGCACTTCTTTAGCTTTTAGTTCAGCTAACATTTCTTTAGCTGTTTTTGATTTAGACTTTGTTATTCCCATGGCTTGGCAGAAATTTTCAAAAACTAAAATAAACTCAGGTCTAGAAGTAAAACGCTGCTTTACCTTTGGCTTTCTCTCTCCTTTAAATAATGGGATTTTCCTTAAAAATTGCCATGAGTAAGACAAGACAACTAGAAGAAAACAAATAGTCAAAATAGCCGAGTCGGTGTCAGCCAGAAAGAAAGGCAGGTTACTTTTATTTTTCAGCTGAACATCATCCTTAACATTTAGAGACTTATACTCGTCCTCCTCAAAACCTGTGATCTGATCTTCTTCTGGCTGTATGTTTGTTGCCTCGGGAGTTGGATCGACAACAACCCAACCATAACGACTAAAATAAACTTCAGTCCAAGCATGAGCATTTGACGATTTCATAATGTAAAGGTTATTTTTTCGATCATAACTACCACCGGCATAACCGTTCACTAAACGAGATGGTATACCCGCTTGACGTAGCATGATGGTGTAAGCCGATGCAAATAATAGGCAATGACCTTTCTTCTCGGCAAATAGAAAGTTTAAAACAGGATCATAATTATTTTTATTATTAACTTTTAAGCTGTATTTACAGTTCTTCCCTAAGTAGGACTTTATCGCTTCCATCTTTTCGACTTGGCTCATGCCTGACTTTACGATAGACTTCGTTAGTTTACCTATTCTTTCAATCGACTTTGTCTTTGGTAAGGCAAGATACTCATCTGCAGGATAGCCCAGCATCAAAACTCTATCCATCTTTATTTCATCGTAAGAATAGTAACTAGAATAAACGGAGTATTTCCTTTGCTCCTCCATAGCGCCTGGACGTATACCAAGAACTCCCAAAGAGGACATATAGACTTCATTTAACCTAACAGTATGCAGACCTGGTAAAGCAAATATGGCACTCATTTCCTTCTTGAGTAAAAAGACAGTTTGTTTAACTATGCCTTTACGCCTAAAACCAACTTTAGTTAAACCATCTTTTTTGCCATCATCTTCATCATTATACCAAACCGTATCATTACTCATTGGTAGCCATGAACGACCATTGAACTTAACTAACTCCTGAGCCCCCATATAAAGTGGTTTGCCACGAAACCGCTTCTTCTGCTTTGGATCTGGAATACGAACATAAAACTCATCTTTTTCGACAAGCTGAATATCAACTTTTGAATTCAAAGTAACTTCACCAGGGTTAAACCCTGAAGCGGATATCTTTCGTCCTGGGCCGATATCCTCATCATTCTTCTTAGATACCTCATTCTTCCTAAAATACTCTTTTATTGAAAGTGCATTTTCACTAGCTATTTCAGCATAGTTTATTCCGAGAAAAATAAAGACTCCCATGGCCAGTACAAGACTTCGCCAATAGCTTCCACTTCCTGAAAGTTCTGGAGAAACCTCAACCCAAAATACGTTTAAATTATGCAGTCTATTACCTTCCATATAAACAAGGTTTGCGACCACACAGAGACTAAGAAGTCCTAGTGAATAGAATGGCGAATAATAATCATATTCACTGAGCAACGTGTAGGCTACTAGTAAACCACCGATGAAACTAAGGCCACTCAACCAATTGTGTCTCATTTTGTGAGATGCCTTATAATGGGCCCCCCAAACATCGCTCCGCATATATTTCTCAATTTCACACCACAAACATGCTGCATGAAAAAAGAGTGCCATAACAATTAAAGGTGAGTTTATTTCAGTCCCACACAAAACAACTCCGGCAATACCTGCAGAAATAGAAACCAATGACTTGATCAAAAAAGAGTTGATTGAAAATAACAAGCCTACACCTGCTATAGCAGCTACACCTGAAAAAATAAGCAAAAGTGAACTAGCCGCTATCGATTGTTGCAAGAGTAAAAAAGCATCAATAGCAACTAGAAGCAAAGTATATATTAGCGGCGAGCTTTTCATCCAAACACCTGGGTTACATGCTCAATATTTTTACTATCCATCAAAGTCATCGAACATGCACTTTCTGGAACTTTGTTTTGCCACCCTTCAAGCTTTGTAGCGCCTAGAACGATACAGTGATAATCGGCAGGAACATTATTGATGATATTTGTTAAATCAGTCAATTGATCCGGATTTCCAAACTTAGCCTGGGCGAGAACCGTCAAAGGTGCTATCGGTGGCTCAAGTGGATTATCACAAATAAATGGCACCCAGTTATTTATCGATGAATAAAACTCAAAAGATAAGTTATTTTCCTGCAAAAACATAAACAGTCCACTTAAAAGCTTAAGGCAACGCTCAAACTGTTTGGAGTCTGGCATGTATTTTTTAATCTTAACTGCATGAAAGATGATTGTATACCTTTCAGGTTCAGGAGGCTCCAAGTCGCGAACCATCAAGTTCTCTGAACGAGCAGATACACTCCAAGAAACGAGTTTTAAGGGATCGCCTGGGACAAACTCGCGTAGACCTCTAAAGCTACCGTAGCTGTATCTACCTGCACAAAAGTCTCGTTCGACTTCATTGTCTTGACCATGAAAAAGCTGAAAGCCTTCAATTGGTTGTACTGGCTCGGGAAAAACAGTAATCCCTGCTTTCGCTGAAAGTTTCTTTTCCATTTTAAAGAAACCCAAAGGAAAGTCAGAACTTATTTTAAAAAATGCGTCTCTATACATGCCTCGCTTAGATAGCTTCATCTTTACAGCGGTGCATTTTTGCCAAACATCATTAACTACAGGGATAAGCATATGAGACTTTTTTTCTGGTAAAAACATGTCTTTGACACTGAGACAATGAACAGGATTCATCCCTTGTTTACGAACACTTACGTAGACGTTAAACTCAGTACCAGAGAAAACTGAGTCCGGCATCTCTCTATGGAGTTCTATTTCACTGAAATTTTTCCAACACATCATAAAAGAAGCAATGACTAGGGCAATTAGAAAAAAACCAATCTGAACGACAGGTCCGTTTTCTAAATAAATTCCACCACCAATCAGCAACACACTCAACTGCAAAACCATTTTGCCTTTGGGTGTCATGCGAGGGCGAGACTTTTTCCCCTTCTTCGACATACGCTTAAGGTACTCTCGTCTCGGCTAGGATATTTGACAAAAACTTTCGTACGACCTGATACTCAGACTTCGTTCTGTTCTTAAGGAAAAGCCTATGAGCTAGAACTGGAATAAATATCTCTTTAACATCTTCTGGAAAGACCGCCGAATTGCCATTGAAGAAGGCACAAGATTTTGCTGCTTTCATAATAGAAATAGCACCACGAGATGATACTTCGTTACGGAACTCGTCACACTCCTTAACAGCTTCACAGAGGTTTACGATGTATTTACATATTTCTTCTGAAACCGGCAGTTCTGAAACACTTTTTTGAATCGTTTTCAACTCTTCAGAGTTCATAACCGACTCAATCTTAGCATTGCCTTTGCCTGATGCATGAAGTTGTAGGATCTTAGTCTGAACATCAGCGGATGGATGATTAAGTTCGATAGAAATCAAAAATCTATCCAGCTGTGGTTCTGGAAGTGGAAAAGTTCCGGCAGAGTATAAAGTATTTTGAGTCGCGATAACCATAAAAGGCGACTCTAAGTCACGAGATCTTCCGTCAATGGAAACCTGTCTTTCGTTCATAGCTTCAAGAAGTGCAGATTGAATTCTCGGCGAAGTTCTATTTATCTCATCAGCAAGAACGATATTATTAAAAATAGGTCCTTCAATAAAACGGAAATCATTTTCTTTTTTATCAAAGATCGAGTAACCAACTATGTCCGCCGGAAGCAAATCTGGTGTGAACTGAATACGACTAAAAGAACAATCTATTGAGTGTGCTAGGGAGTTACAAAGTGTAGTCTTACCTAAACCTGGGGCACCCTGAATCAGCACATGTCCTTCTGCCACAAGGGCCATCATAAGTAAACGAGAAGCACCTTCTGAACCGATAACGTTTTTGGTAAGCTCACCAAATAATGAATTTAATTTATCCTTCATGCACAACCTTATGCTAAAAATTTATCTTCTAAAATGACTGATCTTGATAAAAATGCCAGTGAAGCTCTGACTACAACCGCAAAAGAACTAATTTTAGCTGACCACTAGCGGATTCAATCAATCAGTAGTATCTTCAAACATCAATTTACAAACGACGTTTTTATAAGGACGATTTAATGAAAAATACTTGGATGGTTTTCGCCCTCTCAACAGTTCTTTGTTGGGGTTTATACGGAATATTTCTTCACAAAGGCCAAGTCGGAATGGCTGACAAAGAGCTTGGTAAATACAAAGCTTTTCTTTTTGTAGGTATCTCATACTTTTTGATAGCAGTTCTAGCTCCGTTAGCCCTTCTCATAAAGAATGGTGTTAAGTGGCAAATGCCTGGTGGAGCGATCTTCTGGTCTCTGCTTGCTGGTGTAGTTGGTGCACTTGGAGCATTCTTCGTCCTACTCGCATTTGCAAATAAAGGTATGCCTAGTGTTGTTATGTCAATCATCTTCGCTGGTGCGCCAATCATCAATGCTATCGTCGCTATCGCCATCCACCCTCCTGAAGGTGGCCTCGGCACCATTCGACTGCCATTTTTCTTAGGCATTGTCTTAGCTGCCCTAGGTGGTTGCTTAGTTACACTTTATAAACCAGGACCAGCCAAAGCTTCACCTGATCAGGCCCAAAAACCTGCCATCGAACAAGCTAAGGAGACAAACTAAAATGTTGAGAGATATCTTTGAAGAACGCGTTCAAATGCAAGAAGAACAACTCGGTAGACTAAACACTCTACTCGCAGCTGTTCGTGAGAATGAATTCTACAAAAAAAGAATGGATGAAAAGTTTTTAACTGAAGACTTTCAAAATGTCAAAGATATCTCAACGGCGTTCCCACTACTTTCAAAGGACGATATAGCTGAAGACCACGCTACTTTTCCACCTTTTGGCAGCAACCTTTCATATCCTCTAGAAAAGTACAATCACTTTAATCAAACCTCAGGAACAACATCGACACCAATTCGCTGGGTTGATGATGAAGACAGTTGGCAATGGATGGTCGATAACTGGAAAGTTGTACTAGACCTAGCAGACCTTAAAAAAGGAGATCGCGCCATGTTCGCTTTCTCCTTTGGTCCATTCCTCGGTTTCTGGAGTGCTTTTGACGCTGTTCGCGCTCAAGGTGCCTTGATTATCCCTGGTGGTGGTATGACGACTATCGCCCGCCTCCACTGTATAATGGACAACAACATCGACACCCTTTTCTGTACTCCAACTTACGCAATGCGCATGGGAGAGATAGCCAAGGAAGAAAAGTTTGACTTAAGCAAGTCACCAATTAAGAAAATTATCCTAGCAGGTGAACCTGGTGGTAGTATTTCGGCTACACGTGCAAGGATCCTTAAAGTTTGGCCAAATGCTGAATTGTACGATCATCACGGTATGACTGAAGTTGGTCCTGTAAGTTACCAATGCCCTAAACACACTGGTAGTCTTCACATAATTTCATCCTCATATTATGCAGAAGTTATCGATCCTGAAAGTGGCAGTAAAGTACAACCGGGCTTTGTCGGTGAACTCGTACTTACGACCCTTGGACGACTCGGTTCTCCCGCTATTCGCTACAGAACTGGTGACTACGTTATGCGCGGTGATCGTGGTAAATGTGACTGCGGAACTTTCGACCTGAAACTAGAGGGTGGTATACTCGGCAGAATCGATAACATGATCTTTGTCCGTGGTGTAAACATCTATCCTGCTGCAGTTGAAGAACTTATTCGTAAATACAGCGAGATCGTCGAATACCGTGTTGAGTTCAAATCCAGAAGAAGTATGACGGAAATGAATGTCAAAATTGAATGCGACGAAAGTACTGCTAAGCCACAGAAGATTGCCAAAGCTCTTCAAATGGATATGCGCACTGCATTTACTCTTAGAATTCCAGTAACACTTGTCGATCCTGGTGAACTTCCAAGATTTGAAGCTAAAGCCAAGCGCTGGATCAGACTCTAAGTTTATGACGTTTTCTCGAGTCTGTTTTCTCTTAGTCTCTATTCTCTTGCTAGCTTCGTGCAGCACTGAGCTTCCTGACTACCATGAAGCTCCTCAAGATCAGTACAACTACTACTCTGGTGGCAAACTTTATGGCAATCATTACTGTAAAGTTCAAAAGTTCACTCAAGAGGAAACCGGTAAGTCTATCACCTTAATTGGCATGATTCATATAGCCGATCAAAGCTTCTACGATCAAGTTGACACTGAACTAGATAAAGTCGATATTGTGCTCGAAGAAGGCATACATGGCTTGCCCTCTTTTGGTATCAATAAATACTTTGGCTTATACACCTTTGACATAATTGACCGCCTCACAAAAGTTCAAGGCTTAGTATCCCAAAACCGAGCACTTAAGACTAGAAGCAATGCAAAGTCAGCGGATATGAGTGTAAAGGAGTTCAAGGCACAGGGAGGAATATCAACGCCTTTATTTCAACTTATTTCATTACCAATTATAGCTGTATTTACTGAACCCTCATACTTATATTATTGGTCTAAAAATAACCTTTCAGCTGTTTTGGATACTGAACTACTGAAAGATTCTGAAGCTCAAATTCGACATCACACTTTAAACGCCATGGACACCACTCAAAAACCTTCAAAAGTATTACTTCCTGGAATTATTGATGCGCGAAATGTTTTTCTCATTGAGAAAGCTATGGAGTATCTCAAGCAGGACAAGGTAAATAGCATCGCTATACCATGGGGCGCGGCCCATATGCCGGGAGTTGAAGCTCTTCTTCTGGAAAAAGGATTCACTAAAAGTGATGAAGAGAAATGGCTAAGAAGTATCGCCGTTGAGGATTACCTGCAAACTGAGGAACAATTCACAAGTATAGATAGCTCCGGCATACCATATGTCATGATGGTCGACTCATATAAAGACTTTGTCAGTACTTCCTTCCTCTTTAGTTCCATCAAGACTATCTCTACAAAAAACTATGAAAGAACAACCACTCTTTGGGGAGACTTAACAGACTACATCAAAACTAAAAAAGGTTCCTACTTCAGCTTACTTCCAAAGATCGCCGGTAAACCACTATTGCTTGATATCTTTAACGGAAAAGAAAAAACAAAAGTACGATTCTTATGGTTTTTCAGCATAGGCTCTCTGGACTCAACTGAATGAATAAAGCTTTAGAGTTTATCAAGAAAAACAACATCATCGTTGCTGTAGTTGGCGCAACACTATTAGCTATTATACTTCCAGCTCCTGGCCAAAAGTTAAGTCAATACAATCTTATTTCTCCGCTCATCATTCTTGTCTTTTTTTGCCAAGGGACAGGTGTTACGCCAATCAAGTCGAGTCAACTTAAGCAATACTTCAAAATTCTCATGATCGGCTTTATTACGTCTCAAGTTGCCGCCCCAATCCTTGGTTATGCATGTGCGAAAGCCTTCAATTGGCAAGCTGACAGTTTTGTTGGCTTCATCCTTATTTGCGCCATGGCCCCAACTCTTGTAAGTGGTACTATCATCTCAGAACAAGCTGGTGGAAACAGAACTGCTAGTTTGATCATAACGATCATCTTAAACATTGCCGCAGTCTTCACAGTTCCTTTAATTTTATCTTATTCTCTCGATAAAGAAGTGAAGTTAGAAGTACTTCCCCTATTGCTAAAACTTGTGAAGCTTGTCCTCATCCCAGCTGTCCTAGGTTATTTATTTCGACTAAAGAGAGAATCGACGGTTCAAAAACATAAAGACTTTTTTAAATACCTCCCCATATTTTTACTCGCTGCTGTCATTTACATCTCCATGAGTCTACAAGTCGAGACTATAAAACAACTAACTCTAAGCATGCTCGCAGAGTACACGCTCGGATCAATCATCGTCCATTTAATTCTTCTCTATGCCTGCTACTACACCTGCATCGCTTTTAAAACAGATATAGCATCTGCCAAATCTACGGCCATTTGTTGCTCACAAAAAACCATCCCTATCACCATTGCCATATGGACAGCCGAGTTTTCAACCTTCTCACTTGCACTACTACCAGCAATTGTATTTCACCTCACACAAATCTATTGTGACGGTATGATAGCGAAAAAATGGATACGGAGCTCCTCATGAATGATTCAACCCTTAGAAATATCATCCAAGCTGGCATCGACTACGGTGCTGACTTCGCTGAAGTTTATATAGAAGAGTCTCGCAGCTCGTCTGTGCTCTTTAAAGACAACAAAGTAGAGTCCGCTTCTGCAGGAACTGACTTTGGCATAGGTATACGACTCTTATACGGCACTGAAGTTTTATATGCATTCACCTCCAGTGAAAATGAAAACGAGCTACTAAAACTAACTAAAGACTTAGCTGCATCAAGAAAAGCAAAGTATACCAAAGGCCCAGACCTTAGACTCGCAAAGTCACAAGCTACCAACATTCATAAGATCACCCGTGATCCGAAAGATGTACTTAGTAGTGATAAGGTCTCTATACTCGAAAAAGTTAATCAAACTGCTCGTGGCTGCTCAGATAAAATCAAACAAGTTTCTACAGGAATCAACGATTCAAAGAAAATCGTCACTATCGCAAATAGCGAAGGTTTGATGATCAGCGATAGAAGAGTCCGTTCTCGCTTCAATGTTTCAGTCACAGCAGCGGATGGAAATGAGCTTTTTACTGGTAGTGAAAGTCCTGGAGCTCTAAAAGGCTTTGAATTTTTTGAAAATATAGATGCTGGCTTCTATGCTCAAAGAGCAGCCGAGAGAGCCCTTCTCATGCTAAATGCAGGCTATATCTCTGGTGGGAAGATGCCAGTAGTCATGGGGAATGCTTTTGGTGGAGTTATCTTCCACGAAGCCTGTGGTCACCCACTTGAAACAGAAGCTATTCGCAAAGGAGCTTCGCCGTTTACCGACAAGCTCAATAAACGAATCGGCCAAGATTGTTTAACTGCTATTGATGATGGGACTATTGCCAATTCATGGGGATCCATAAATATCGATGACGAAGGTATGGCTTCTCAGAAAACTACTTTGATAGAAAATGGTATACTGAAGTCCTTCCTCGCTGATAGAGTTGGCGCTGCTGAAGTTGGCGTTCCAAGAACTGGTTCTGGTCGTCGACAAAACTACCAATATGCTCCTGTAGCTAGGATGAGAAACACGTACATTGCTCCTGGCGAATCTTCCCTAGAAGAAATGCTCGCGAGTTCAGGCAAAGGTCTCTACGCGAAAGTCATGGGTGGCGGTTCCGTAAACCCAGCGACTGGCGAGTTTAACTTCTCTGTCCAAGAGGCTTACGAAATAGAAAATGGTAAGATCGGTAAACCTGTTCGTGGTGCGACTCTTATAGGTAAAGGTCATGAAGTCCTTCCTGAGATCTCTATGGTTGGAAATGACTTTGAACTTGCTGCTGGTATATGCGGTGCAAGTTCTGGCTCTGTTCCAGTTACCGTCGGTCAGCCTAGTTTAAAAGTTGATTCAATACTTGTTGGAGGTCGCTAATGGAAACTTCTAAAGCAATAGAAATAATGGCTGCAAAAGCTCGCGAAGTTGGCTCTGACCAGTTTGATATACTCGCTGGCGAAAGCGAAGACTCCAGTGTCAAAGTCTATAAAGGCAAAGTCAAGGAAACTGAGATCTCCTCTTCTCAAGGAATAGGTATACGCATATTTAGAGATGGAAAACCGGGCTACTCTTTTACTCGCAAGTTGTCTGAAGATTCTATAGAACAGTGTGTTAAAGATGCTGCTGACTTATCTCAATTCTCAGCGCCTGTTGATTTTAAACTGCCATCTGAAAAGGTCGTTGCTGCTAGTGACTTAAACCTTTACAATCCCGCTTTAGAAAAGTTAGAAATAGCCGAAATGCTTGAACTCAGTTTTGAACTTGAGAAAAAAGCTGAGAAGTCTCACGAGTCAATCGAGAACGTACTTATATCTGCTGCTGGAAAATCGGCATCTAAGTTCTATTTACTAAACTCAAATGATCTTACATGGCAAAGTCAAAGAAACTCTACTATTGCTGGTGTTAGTCTAGTCGCTGCTAAAGGAGACATAAAAAAGTCTGGCGGTTACTTCAAAAGCACTAGAGACTTCTCTGAATTCGACATAGACCAGATCGTCGGCAAAGCCACTTCTAAGGCGGTTGACTTACTCGATGCAAAACCTATAGCAAATGGCCAATACCCTGTCATGTTCGATCACTATATGGCTCCTGGAATGTTAGCGTCAATCATGCCTGCTCTTTATGCTGAGACAGTCCAAAAAGGTCAATCAAAGTTTGAAGGTAAAGTTGGTGAACAAATCGCGGCTTCATGCCTTACCGTCTACAATGACCCGTTTGTACCAGGATTAGCTGGATCTGGCTATATTGATTCAGAAGGTGTACCAAGTCAAAAATTTAATGTTATCGAAAACGGTGTACTTAAAACCTACCTGTATAACTTACAGTCAGCTGCTAAAGCTGGAGTTAAACCGACAGGTACTGGTAAACGCTCCTACTCAGGAAAAGCGGGTACAGGCTTTGATAACTTATTTGTTAAGACAGGTGATAAGTCGCGTCAAGAAATACTTAATTCTTTAGACAAGTGTCTTCTAGTCACAAAGTTTGAAGGTTCTGGTATTCGCTCCTCTATTTCTGGGGAAATATCAATTGGCTGCCAAGGCTTTTTATATGAACATGGCAAAGTCACCCAAGCTGTTGACCGTATTACCATTAGTGGAAACTACTTTGAGCTTCTTAAGAATATCTCTGAATTCTCAAACGAATATTCAGATAGCCTTAGCTCTACAAAGATTCCAGACATGCTCGTCAGCTCGATGAATATATCAGGGTAGTGGAGTTACCCAAAAAAGTTAGACACCATTATCTTGTAAATAATAATCGTAAGGTGCCTAAAATATGTTATCTCGTAAACGTCGTACATTTAGCGATGAATTCAAGAAAGACGCAGTTTAACTTATTGAAGATAAAGGCTACAGTTTAAAAGAAGCTTCAGATTCTCTTGGAGTCAATCAAAACAGTCTTTGTAATTGGCGCAAAAAAGTTTGATAAAGATGCTCCCTCAAATGATCTTGGGAAGGAAAATCTAGCTCTTGTAAAGAAGTCCAGCGGCTTCACGAAGAACGTGAAATCTTAAAAAAGGCGTTGGGCTACTTCGCCACGGAAGATCTGAAATGAAATATCAATTCATTGAAGATCATCGTCATTCCCACGAAGTAGTTCTTCTTTTCCATATTCTCGAAGTAAGTCGTAGCTCCTATTATCACTGGAGAACTAAAAAAACTGGGCTCAGAGAAGTTTGAAGATTGAACCTAGTCAGTCGAATCACGGAGCTATCTCAGATAGTTTAAATATCGTTATGGTGCACCAAGAATCTATCAAGAGTTAAAAGCAGAAGGCTTACCTATATTGAAACTAAAGAAGGCTGGCTACACCTCGCTGCTGTTTGGGATCCTTATTCCAGAAAAATTATCGGTTGGAGCATTGATAAACATATGAGAAAAGAATGTAACCGTCAATTCTGGACCATTCCAAGCTTAGGGGATCTCGGAGATGTCGAAATT
>JAJPOQ010000160.1 GCA_021232515.1 Lentisphaeraceae bacterium | reverse complement strand
AAATGGCTCGCATATTATTAAAGAAATTTACTGATGAAAAGCAGTGGAAACTATTCTGGAATGAAAAGATGAAAATACAGAATAAGGTGATGATGGGAATTAGAAAGGTTGCTCCATCATCACAGAACTTGGAACATTAATTAATTATTTTACTTAAAAAATAATTATGCCGATTATATCATAAAATCTGAATATTGTATGATAGAAGAAAATAGCCTTTTGAACGAAAGTTAAGAAGTATGTGAAACAGTATATGTATGAAGGAAAATAATAGTATGAAATATGCAGTAGTGTTGTTTTATGCCCTGATTGTCAGTCTTGCTTTTGCAGACCCAATCAAGCTAAATGATGGTGACCGAGTTGCTTTCGTCGGCGGTACTTTTACCGAAAGAGAAGCAGAATTCTCCACAATAGAAACTTATCTCACCTTAAGTAACCCCAATAAAAATATCATTTTTAGAAACTATGGCTGGGCAGCAGACACTGTTAAGGGAGAGTCTCGAGGTTATTTTAAAATAAAAGAAGGCTATAACAATCTTCTCAATCAAGTTTCAGATATATCTCCCAATGTTATAATCTTATCTTATGGTGCTAACGCTGCTTGGGATGGTCCGGAAGGTCTAGATAAATTCATTAAAGACTATGAAAAGTTAATCACGGATCTAGCCACACAAAACAAAGCTAGGATCATTCTATTAACTACACCTCGACAAGAAAAGCTTGGTGGTGATTACCCAAATCCTAAAGTCTATAACCAAAACCTTTCTTTGTATTTTTCTGCTATTGAAAAGCTTGCAGCTAAAAACAAGCTCGAATTACACAACTTATTTAAAGAGATTGAGGACGTGACTGGCCTAACATCCAACTCAGTTCACCTAAATGAAAAAGGTTATACTAAAGTTGCTAAAGCATTGAGCTCTGACATAGACGCAGTTGATCGCAAAGTAGAAATAGACATTAGCTCGAATTCTATCAAGAGTTCTCATGGCCAAGTCCAAAAGCTACAAACTTCAGATCAATCTGTAAGTTTTGAGCTTAAGCAAAAACAACTTGCCTCACTTAGTTCAAAGCTAAACTTACAAGTAAAGGGACTAAAACAGGGTAAATACGAGTTAGTCTTAGGTAACAAAGTTCTAAAAGTATTGACTGCAGAAGCTCTTTCAAAAGGAATAATAACTGAAGTTTCAGGACAAGAGAGTTTTATACAGAAGCTTATCGTTGATAAGAACGAACTTTACTTTCATTCTTGGAGACCGCAAAACACGACCTATCTATTTGGTTTTAGAAAACACGAGCAAGGCCAAAATGCAGCTGAAATACCCAAAATAAAAGAGATCGTAAAAAGCAAAGATGCAGAGATTTCGTCATTCAAAAAGACACAGTTTATTAAGTGGCAATTGAGAAAAGTTAAAGAAGATAAAGAACGAGTTTTAACTGCTGATGAAAAGCTGATTCTTCCTCCTGAAGAAGAAATGAAGACTCTTAAACTTCCTGAAGATTTAGAGATCTCGTTATTTGCAGCGGAACCGATGGTAATCAACCCAACTAACATGAATTGGGATGGCGAAGGTCGCCTTTGGGTAGCATGTGCTCCAGATTATCCACAGATAATGCCAGGTAAACTAGCCAATGACCAAATCGTTGTACTTGAAGATACCGACAATGATGGAAAGGCGGATAAGAAAACAGTCTTTGTCGATGGCTTACTTTTGCCGACAGCAATACTTCCTGGTAATGGTGGTGTTTATGTTGCTAATTCAACAGAGTTTGTTCACTATAAAGATACTGATGGCGACGGTAAAGCAGACGAAAAAAGAATCATACTTTCTGGTTTTGGTACAGAAGATACTCACCACATACTTCACACGCCTTATTGGGGCCAAGACGGTTTGCTCTACGTTAATCAATCGATTTACATTCACAGTCACGTTGAAACTCCATGGGGTGTTCAAAGACTTATGGCTGGTGGTATTTGGCAATACGAGCCATTTTCTGAAAAGCTTTCTGTTTTTGCTCGTGGTTTACTTAACTGCTGGGGCCACAGAATGGATGAGTACGGTCAGTCATTTGCAACTGATGGTGCTGGTCGTGAAGGTATAAACTATGTATTTCCAGATGTCGCTCAAGTGACAGCTTATCAAACTCGACATATCTATCCTGGTCTTAACCCTGGTCAGCCCAAACATTGCGGTCTAGAGATCATCTCAGGATCTCACTTCCCAGAAAAGTACCAAGGTCGTTTACTTGCAAATGACTTTAGAGGTCACAGAACAAATAGCTTTAAACTTCAAGATAATGAAAGCAGCTATGTTTCAACTCAGCTCGATGACATAGTTTCAACTGGAGCAAAAGGGATTGACCGTCTTGGCAATGGCGGAGGTTTTAGACCGGTAGATTTAAGAATGGGGCCAGATGGCGCACTCTATGTAGCAGATTGGTCGAACATCATCATTCAGCATGGTGAAGTTGACTTTAGAGATAAACGACGAGATAAAGTTCACGGCCGTATCTGGCGTATCACTGCTAAGAATAGACCTCTAGTAAAAAAGCGCAAAATTGTTGGTGCCAGTGTTTCTGAACTTTTAGCGAACTTGTCATCTTCTGAAAGATGGGTTATCGATCATTCTAAAAGAGAACTTATTGAGCGTGGCCCAAAAGCAGTTTTACCTGCACTAGATAAATGGCTTCAGTCAAAACAAACAGACCTTGCTAAACTACATGGCTTATGGTTAAAGGTTGGTCTTAATGTTCCGGACCAAAGTACAATCAATAATCTCATAAATTCTTCAGATGGAAAAGTCCGAGCAGCAGTTGTTCGTATAGCAGCTCAGTGGAGCACAAGACTTCCTGGTTTTGAACAAGTCATTGCCAAAGCTATACAAGATGATCATGCACGTGTTCGTCTAGAAGGTGTTCATGCGACAAGATCTCTTAGAACTACAAAAGCTGTCGAATTGGCATTATTAGCTCTAGATAAGCCAATGGATAAAACTATCGACTATTCTCTAAAACTCACAGTTATGGATTTAGAAGACGAGTGGGTTGGCAAAACTCTTTTCTCTGGAAATATAAAGCATCTTTCTTATGCAGTAAGTGCCAGTAAGAGTGAGAAAGCACTCAAGTCACTTTATAAGGCATATCAGGAAGGAAAGGTTCCTGCAGAAAGTGAGTTACAGGCTATACGTTTAATTGGTGAGCTCGGCGGCAAGGTTGAACAGAAAGAGCTTTACATAAAATTGGCGAACGCTAAACTCTCAACAGAATTGAAACATGTCATACTCAGTTCATTGATTACGGCTAGTGAGCGCAAAGGCATCAAGCCAGATGTTAATCATGGCATTCTTATTAAACAAATAAATGACAAAGCTGTTCAAGCTAAAGTCCTAAAACTATTAGCTCTATGGAAAGTAAGTGAAGCTCAAGATCAATTAATTCAATTAGCAAAATCTGGCAATTCCAAGGCTATTGATTGCCTAGCATCTATCGGTGGCAAAGCAGTTGTAACTCAACTCGAAAAGCTTGTCAAAAACGACTTGGGTTCTGAATTATCTTTAGTCTCAGCCTCTGCGATAACGGCCATTGATCGAAATAAAGGAATAGCCCTTGGCGTTGCATCTTTAGGTAAACTTCAAAAAGGTGTTGACTCTGTTGTCTTCTTCAACAAAGCCTTAGGCTTCAAAAATGGACCAGCTGTTCTAACTAAGGCTCTTGCTGGCAATAAAATTGACTCATCTGCAGCTCTCACGGGTATCCGTCGCGCCAACACAATAGGTAGAGATGTTACTGCTTTAGTTGCCGCCTTAACGAAAGCTGGAGAGCTTAAGCCGATGAAACAGTTACTTAGTAAAGAAGAATTGGCTACCATGGTAAAAGCTGTGCAGGAGAGGGGAAACCCATCGATTGGCGAAGACATCTACCGTAAACGTGGCTTGGCTTGTATAAGTTGTCATGCAATTGGTGGAGCTGGCCCAAAGATAGGCCCAGACCTTATAAGTATCGGTGCTTCTGCTCCAGTTGATTACATAATTGAGTCTATCCTACAGCCGAGTAAAAAGATCAAAGAAGGTTACCATATGACAATGGTAATGACAAATGACGGCAAAGTTCTTGCCGGCGCAGAAGTTTCTTCAAATAAGTCTGAAACAATTATTCGCGATGCTTTGGGAAATACTCAAAAAGTAGCAACTCGAAATATTAAATCTAAGCAGATAAATAACATGTCGATGATGCCTCCAGGACTGACTGGTTCACTCACCGATGAAGAGTTTATTCACCTTGTTTCATTCTTATCTCAACTGGGTAAAGAGGGTGACTTTAAACTTTCGAACAAACGTTATGTAACAAGCTTTTTTTCTCTTACAGGGAAAAAGACTTATTCATCAAGTCAGAGTATGAATTCGAAGTTTTGGGAGCAGGTAGATACTTACCCGTGGATGCCAGCATTAACTAAAGTATCTGGTTTTCTTCCTTTAAAAGAATCAGAAGGAATTAACTCAAAACCGGTACTACTTAAGTTTGAGCTAGATGTCCTTAAAGCAGGTAAATTGTCAATTAAACTTTCAGATGGCAAAAACATCCGCTTAATAAATGGTAAGCCAGAACCTTTCTTTATCGATGCGAAAACAGGCATGGCTTCTACTGAAGTTTCAAAAGGTAAGGTTTCTATCATCGTCTGTATAAAACCAAACTTTGCGAGTAAGTCACTGCGACTTGAATTGATTGATAACGAGTCGACTGCACTCGTTAAATTCATCGACTAAAAACTCACCAGAATCACAAATATGGCACAGACAGTTTTCTGTTAGTGCCATTTTATCACATAAGACCTTAAACCTTACCAAAAATCATCCCCAAGGTATAAAGAGAAAGTGCCCTTTATTGCCATCTCCTTTTGTATGTTGCCAGTTAAAAAGGTAACCGATTGATTCAGCGCCCAAGAAGGAGAACCCTGAACGCTCTCCACTATCTGCCTTAATAAATGGAAATATATCATGAGCAGCATTCTTCCCATCACTTTCATAGTTATACACAAAGCGTAAAACACTGAAATTCGTTGACTGCTTGTTGGATTTATAGTCTGCTAAAAACCATAAGATGTCCCACTCACTTTCTTCAGGCATAAATTTAGCTTCATATAGAAGTGGAATGTGGTGTTCAGAACCAATGCCATCTTTGATATTCGCTTCATTGAATTGCTTCAATAAATTTTTGATTGATTCATAACTAGCAAGACTGATATACCCTTTTGAAGCAAGTAAGTCTCGGGCTCTTTTGCAGGTTAGACAGTTACTATTTATAATAGGCATCATTATCTTTTGTTATAACTATAAGATTGTTTCATTAATCAACTTTTCACACTTCTTAGTTTAAAATACCTTTCTTGATGTTAGCTTTGGCGAAATTAACAATTCTTTGCCGCAGAGATACTTATTATTCTGCGCACAGTGAAAAGTAATCAATCTTACCATCATAAGGGTTTATGATAATTATGAATAATACTAGCTATTTATCTTCTCATAATATTTTGAAAAATGGGATCTTCTTGTTTTTGTTTATTTTCGGCGGGGCACACTTATGTGCTCAGAATAAGACTTTTAAGTTTTACATTCCTTCTTTTTCTGGAGATAAAATAGACTCCAGCTTTGGGGAGAATACCCCAAGTAAAATTTCATGGACAAGTGAAGTATTGACAGTTGATATTACTGATGAAGGAAGAACAGCCTGTGCTCAATATAGAGAGACTTATCACTATAATTCAGGTACTGGCTGGTCAGGGCATTATGTAATACTTGCTGAAGATGTCACATTTGGGCTATATTTAAATCATGCGGAGCAACGCTTTTATACTTTGATGAAGGTGAGAGGTGGTTATTATTATTCTGAGACTGCATGGACATATGCATGGTACACGTCAGAATCTGAACAGAACCTTATTACTGAGTTTGGAGATTACCCTACAGCTCTAAGTATATTTAATGAAAATAGAAATTACCCATTATGTACTATCCCCTATACAGTCACAGAGGCAGGCTGTGAGTCTTGTGAAGAGAATGGTGGTTGTGGTTGTAACGAGAACGTAGGGTCATCAGGGGATGGGCCTAGTTTAGATGGTGTTGGGCCTCATACATTTAACGATGGGTCTCCTCAATATTATAATGGTGGTGGCAGTGGAGCTCAGAGTTTAAACTTGAGCAAGAAGTGGTCTCCAAGTATAAACTTGACTAACCCTAAACATTTTGTTTACAGTAGCTCAGGTACACATAATGAAGAACAGCTTATTAAAGATAATTATCTTCATCAGATTAAAAACGATAAAGCTTTGACTCAAATAGATGTCATTGACGAACACTCTTACATTGTCAGTCAGTATAAGATTAGTAAAGTTGGGCCTTTAGATGGTGATGGATATCATACGATTCTTACAGGACAAACACCCGATAAAGTAATAAGATTTTCAAAAAATGACTTAACCCCTAATGTCCTTAATATTCAGGAGGAGAAGGGGGGATCAGTTATTAGTAATACTATGTTTGATTACAATCAAACTGATGAATATTGGAAGCTTGGTCAAGATATTAATGGCGATGGCAGTATTGATCGTTATGAATATATAGATGAAACAGACTCTGGTGATGATAAAGTTAAAATCTATATAGTTTTGGATGGTGATGAGAACCTAATAAGTAAAATTAGTAGAAAGTACGATCAATACTACAACCTTGTTGAAGAGGTTATAGATCCTGACGGAGTCGCTCTGACTAAGTCATATATTTATACAGAAAATAAATTAACTCGAGTCAATAATAACGATGGTTCTTGGGAAGCATATACTTATAATACAACTAATGGTAAAATAGAAATAATAACTAGTTCTTCAGGTAGTTTTACTTATTATGAGTATGATTCATCTAATAGGATTACTAAGAAAGTTGAAAGTTTTAATAGATCTCTCTACAGCTCTAATGACGACGAACATAAAGTTACTATTTATGATTACTATGCCGCTAATGCTCCTTATCTAGTGGATGGTGATATTGGCTTTCAAGAGCCTAATGAAGCTCGCCGAGTTTCTACTTTTCTCCTTGGGAATCCGGTTGCTGTAACTTATTATGGCTATCTCTCAGGCGAAGATATAACGATCCGTGGAGCGACGTCAACTTCAGCAATAGATGATTCGAATAACCTAGTTTCTAAGAGGAGCTTTGAGACTTCAGGAGACTTTGAAGGCGACACAACTAAAGAAGAAAATGAAGATGGTATAACAGGTACTATCTATGAACGTACAGTTGATGAGAATGTTCGAACAGAGACAACTTACAGCGGTGTTTTCAATGCGACTCGCGATGCGATTGTTTCAGGGACTAAAACAGAAGTTATCTATGAAGATGATCTTGAGAAGTTCCAATTTGTTTATGATATTGCCACAGATACTCTGATTAGCCGCCGCGAAGTCGTTAGTCGTGATTACCGTGACCGTGAAACATTAGTTGAATATCTTGATAACACAACAGAGGTCTCGAATTACAATTGCTGTAATCTTGAGTATACCATTAGCCGGGATGGAGTTCGCACCAACTATACTTTTGATGCTTTAGATCGAGAAAAAACAGTTGAAGTCAACGGCGTTACTCGTGAGAACTTCTACGACGCTGCAGAAAATATAATCAAAGTTGAAGAAAAAGGAACAGATGAAACAGTTCGAGTTCTCAGCCAATCTTTCTATAACCTGGCAGGCCAGCTAGAGTGGACGCGCGATGCTGCTAACGAGCGTACAGATTATGCTACGACTTATGTCGGTAGTAATACGATTGAAACAATTACTTTCCCAAATACAAAAACCCGCATTACGACAACAGATTCAGAAGGCAGAATTCTTTCGGTTACTGGAACCGGAGCATTCCATGAAGGTGCGGACCTAGACACCGAGTTTATAGGTAACGATGCAGACCTTGGCTATGCCGTGCACGTTCAGCAATACGGCAAGTCAGATAACTGGACGAAAACTTATACCGATGCACTCGGCCGAGTCTTTAAAACTCAGACTTCTACAGGCGCTATTTCAACAGAGTTCTACGATAACTCTGGTGCTCTTGTTAAATCTATTGCTGCTACCGGTGCTCAAACTCTCTATTACAATGACATTGCGAATAACATCTCGATCCAAGCTTTAGATACAAATCATAATGATGTCATCGATTATGGAACCGATGTCGTTACTAGAACTCAATCCTACTATGAGAATGATTATTTAAACACTAAGAGCTGGATAAATCCGGCTAGCTTAGCGAATCCAGGCCCTGAAGATAACCTTCGCCAAGTAGCTACAGATGGTCTTATGACGATCAATGTAAGTAATGCTAACGGCATAAGTTCAACGGTTAAGTCAATTCTTCAAATCATTTCATTTAATAGATTTGTGACAACGACCATAGCACCAGACGGTTCATTTACCAAAACGCAGATTACCTCAGGTCTACAGGACTGGGTGAAAAACTATGGTAATACAGCTGACTCTTTAGATGATGATGCTGTTGCCGAATCTGAGATTATTTATGGCTACGATAAGTATAATCGTTTAGACACTCAGACAGATTCACGTAATGGTACGACGACTTACGCTTATGATAATAGTGACCGTGTCACGGCTTTAACGACAACAGATCCTGATGGAGCTGCGAATCCTAAAGACGCTCAAGTTTTCAGAACTTTCTACACAGAAATGGGTCAGCGCGATTATGTCGTTCATCCAGATGGCAGCCAGATCAACTTTACCTATAACGATGAAGGTTTGATTGAGACTTCAACAGGTTCACAAGTTTACCCAAGAACTTATGATTATGATGAAAAAGGTAACCTCGCATCTTTAACAACTACAAATGAAAGAGGTCCTTCCACTCTTAGTTGGGAGTATTACCCTAACGGTCAGCTTAAAAAGAAAGTCGATGCAAAAGGTTATGAAACCATTTACTCCTATTATTCTAGTGGACAAGTCAAGTCTAAATCCACTTCTCGAGGAACTAAAACATGGACTTATGATTCTAGTGGCCGTTTAGATACTATTTCATATTCAGATGATACACCGACTGTGTCCTTTACTTATAATGAACTTGGTCGTTTATCGACAGTTTCGGATGGATTGGGTGATAGAAACTTTAACTACAACGCTCTTGGTCAATTTACCGGCAACTCCTGGTTGAGTGGAGCTTTCTCTGGAATTGATCAAGATTATACATATGACTCCACGGGTCGTCAGAAAACTGCAGGTTTTACAATTGATGGTATAACTCAAGCAAATACTTATTTCTACAACAACTTTGGTCTATTAGATAAAGTCCAAGATGGTGCCAATGAGTATATCTACACTTACTTAGACCAGTCTCCATATACAGTCGAAGCTTTAGAAATCAAGAAAGGCGAAACAGTACAGATGCATAGCAAAAGGGCTTTTGATAAACTCATGCGAACGACCGGTTTTGAATGGAATACAGGAGCTAAGGAGTAGATCATGAGAAATTTATTAGTCACATTTTTATTATTTTTTGTAGGTTATTTAGACGCTCAAATTGCAGCTAATTCGGCTTACTTTGATGGGACGGACTATTTAGAAGTCCCCAACAATGATGCATTTAATGTAGGTGACGAGCTAACTTTATCTGTATGGATTAAGAAGCCCGCAGCCAACGGATGGACCGGGATAATGAGTAAGTATAACCATGCTATTACAGGTGGGAGTGATAAACAGTATGCCTTAATTTTAAATGGTAGCACGTTATATTTTTATTCAAAAGGAGATTCCCTTTACTCCTTGAGTTACACTATTTCATACAATGAATGGTTACATATTGTTGGAACTTATAAAGATGGAGAAATGAGACTATATATAAATGGCTCATTAGAAAGAGAGAAGACCTCTGTATCTGGGCCAATAGAATCAAATATAAAGCCATTTTGGATTGGAGCTTACGGAGGCAACGATACTCCTAAAAGAACAACTTCATATATTGCTTTTCCAGCAATTTATAATGTCGCTCTTTCTACAGAATTAGTTAATTCTTTATACAATGATGGTACACCGAAATCTTTTGTCGCGACTGAAGATCCTTTAAAAAGTGGGCTTGTTGGTTTCTGGAACTTAGCAAATTGGCAAGGAAGTACTGGAAGCGAACTTAGAAACTTAGCTAGTGATGAACATGATTTAGTGGATATGTCGGCAATAACATTTCCTACACCAAATTTAGAAGTCGACAAAACTTTACCGACTCAAGTTGTAACATTTACTGCTGGAGTGAATGGCCAAGTTTCAGGAGACCTTTCTCAAAGTATTCCTAATGGTGGTGATACGTCAGCTGTAACTGCGACCGCGAACCCTGGATACCATTTTACTAATTGGTCGAATGGAAGTACAGAAAATCCACTAACAATCAATAATGTTACAAATTACCTAGATATAACTGCTAATTTTTCAATCAATCAATATGATGTAACATTTAACACGGATGCTAATGGTGTTATATCCAGTAATCAATCTCAGTTAGTATCTCATAATTCTAATTCACTACCTGTAACAGCTACCGCTAATACCGGTTATTACTTTGTTGAATGGGATGATGGTAACACAGACAATCCGCGTGTTGTTCCAAATGTTAATACTGATTTGAATTTTACAGCTAGTTTTTTGCCTATCCAATATTATTTGGCCTTCTCTTCAATAGGTGGTGGTTCTATTCATGGAGCATCCTTCCAATTCATACCTCATGATTCTAGTTCACTACCTGTAACAGCAACAGCTAATACCGGTTACTATTTTACTAATTGGTCGAATGGAAGTACAGCAAACCCACTAACAATCAATAATGTTACAGAAAATGATATCCTTTTAGCTAATTTCGCTCCTTTTCAATATAGTGTCACATACTTAACAGACGGAAATGGCACTATCTCAGGAGAAACTTCACAAACTATTGATCATGGCAAATCCGCTAGCCAAGTTACGGCTACCGCTAATACCGGTTATGAATTTAAACAATGGTCGGATGGAAGTACAACAAATCCTCGTACAGTAACAAACGTTACAGAAGCTCTAAACCTAACAGCTGAGTTTGAAGCTATTGCTCAAGAACTTACTGTCGAATTCGGCGAAGTTACCACCAACCATAGTTGGAAAACTGTTAATCTATCGAAGACTTTTACTAACCCAATTGTTGTCGCTGGACCTCCGACCTTTAACGGCGCGGATCCTTCAGTAGTTCGCATTCAAAATGTCACAGCCAATAGTTTTCAGATCCGTATTCAGGAATGGAACTATAAGGACGGTGGTCATACTAATGAGCAGATTCAATATATCGTGGTTGAGGCAGGCTCTCATACTTTGGCTAGTGGTCAAATCATCGAGGCTGGGACTTTATCAGCTCAGGATTCTATATATGTCACTCAAAACTTCACAGGCAGCTTTGGGCAATCACCAGTAGTATTAACTAGCGTTGCTTCAGAGAATGAAGCTGATTGCGTTACAACTCGAGTTCGAAACATTGGTACAAGCACTTTCCAAGTACGTCTTCAAGAGCAAGAGATTAATCCAGTCGATCATGCCGCAGAAACAGTTAATTATATCGCTATTAGTACAGGTGAATTCATTCTTGATGGAAGTTCACTTAAAGTCGCAAGTCAAGGGGCAATTGATGATGTCTGGGCCAATATCGATTCGACTGGATATACTGATTTTATCGCTGGCTTCCAAACAACTAATGGTGGCGATACAGGAGCGATGCGCCGCCGCGGTACTGTAGGAACTAACTTAGAGATCTTCTTAGAAGAAGAGAAGTCAAAAGATGATGAACTTGGTCATATTGATGAAACAGTAGGTTATATCCTAAGAAAAGATGCTCCTGCTCCAGCTGGTCCAACAGTTGAGTTTGGATCTATTACAGTTGATCATGTTTTTAAAGCAGTCAGTTTTTCCAAGACCTTTGTTGATCCAGTCGTTATTCTTGGCCCTCCAGAATATAACGGCGGTAATGAATCAGTAGTTCGTGCTCAAAATGTTAGCTCAACTGGTTTTGAAGTTCGCGTTCAAGAATGGGATTACCTAGATGGTTCACATACCAATGAAAGAATTGACTATGTCGTTATGGAGCGCGGTACTCATACTCTAACTGACGGTCGCATCATAGAAGTAGGTTCTACTGATTTAACTAATACTGGATATAGCACAGTTAATTTCCAAAATACTCAGCCTGCGACTCCAATAATTTTATCTTCTATTCAAACAAATGGTGATGCAGCTGCAGTAACGCGCCGCCTGCGCAATATCAACACAACGTCTTTTGAAGTTAAGCTTCAGGAAGAGGAAGCTGCTGATGGTACTCACGGTACTGAAACTGTGGCTTACATCATTATTCCTGCGGGTCAGTACGAATTAGATGGCGAGACTTTTACAGTTGGCTCTCAAGCTGGCGTTGATGAAGTATGGGACGCAGTTTCATCTACTGGCTTTACTCGTTTTATTGCTACCTTCCAAACTGTGGCAGGTAACGATACTGGTGACATGAGAATGCGCGGTGCTATCGGTACTAATCTAGAGATTTACTTTGAAGAAGAACAGTCGGCTAACAGCGAAAAAGCTCATGCTAATGAAACGGCTGGTTTTATTCTAGCTGGTGGTAGTGGCGGTCAACCGCCTGTTGTTGAACATACTGTAACATTCGTAGCTGGAGCAAATGGTTCACTTACAGGTACTGCAGTTCAAGAAGTTGAAGATGGGAAGGACTCTACAGCGGTCACTGCAGTAGCAGATTCAGGATATATTTTTGATAAGTGGAGTGATAATAGTACTCAGAATCCGAGAGTTGTTGTGAATGTTCAAGCAGATGTCACTTTTACTGCTCTTTTCAAAGCAGATGCTCCAGTTAATCCTCCTGTTACAGGTTCTATTCTTAGCCAGACTTTTGACTTATCTGATTTCAACAGAAGAGATTCTGTTACTTATGGTGACGGGATTACTTGGACATATGGTTATGACTCGCGCGGCAACTTAGAATCAGCTGCTAAAGAAGATGGTTCTGATCCTGCTAACAATATCAGTTTTAACTATGCTTACGATCCAATTGGAAATCGTCTCACGTCCACTTTGTCCACTCCGTCTTCTACGTCCACAAAAAACTACACTCCAAACGATCTTAATCAGTATGATACTATCGATGTTGACGGCACCGTCATCACCGTTGAATATGATGAAGACGGCAACCCAGAAACAAATGGTGATTGGGATCTAACTTGGGACTTAGAGAATAGACTTACCAAAATGGCGCATCAGACAGAAAGTATACTTATTGAGTTCAAGTATGACTACCGTGGCTTCCGCGGAGAAAAGAAAGTCACCGTAAATGGCGTGGTCACTAAAAACATTGGTTACCTTTATGATGGTAACTTAGTTTTTGCTGAGCTCGACATAAGAGACGGCGCGCAAAAGCTTATCCGCAAATACACTTGGGGCTTAGATCCTGCAGGGACTCGTCAAGAAGTCGGTGGTATCGGCGCTCTTGTTGGTATGCAGACTTTTAATGAAGATGGCTCAAGTCAGAAGCATCATGTTGTTTCAGATGCTGGTGGAAATGTCACTGCAGTTCTTACTTCAAATGACGACGACTCAGTTTCAGTGGCAAATACCTATGAATACGGCCCCTTTGGGCAGGTTATAGCTAAAACTGAAACAGTCGAAATGCCTTATCAGTTTAACACTAAGTATAACGATAGTGAGACTGGTCTAGTTTATTACGGCTTCCGTTACTACGATGCAAAGGATGGTCGTTGGTTAAATAGTGATCCGATTGGGGTGAATGGCGGGATTAATACTTATAACTCTGCTTCAAATAACATGGTTAATGGGTTTGCTGGGGGTATGAGCTGGTCTGGTGGGATTTCTATGGATTCAGGTAATTTATCTTTAAGCTACCAATTGGATTCATATGGTAGAATGACTGCAGAAGAGTTCTTTGATAAATCTGTTACTGATAGGACAAAATGGTATAAAGATTTCAATAAGAAATATAAGTCTAAAATTATAAATTCAGCGAAGAAAAATTGCATACCAAAAGCATTATTAGCCTATGTTTTAATGAATGAACAAATAGACTATTCTGATAAAGAAAATGCTTTAGAGAAGTTTGGTTTTGGGAAAAGTGTAGGAGTTGGTCAAATTACTTCAGATACTGTTTGGAAAGAAGGTGTTCTTTCGCAACAGGAAATTAAATCTATCAAGACAGATCCAATTGGGACTTTGACTGACCCGTTGAGAAATAAATTAAACACAGATGATGCCTTTAATATAGATATCGCAGCAAGGCTAATAAAAGGGATTTTAACTAAAATGTGTAAGGCAGCTAAATCGGGAGGTCTCACGGATAGTTTCCATAAACCTTCAGGTGCATTTTATACGAAATCTTGTGATATTAAGGATTATTGTTGCTTAATGAATAACTGTATGAAAGTTGTTAATCTCGACGTCCCTGATTGTTTAGTAACTAGAGTAGCAGCAGCTTATAACACGGGACGAACCAAAAATGGCAAGTATTTATGGCAATATGATGATATCGATAAAAAGTTTCCTAATGCTGTTACTCATGGAGGGAATGCATCTATACTAAATGGTAGTGATAAGAACTTAACTGGTTGGTGAAAATGAGAAATTATGCATTGATGTTATTAATAGTTCTTATTACATCTTGCCGCCAAAACGACTTTAAGTCTTTGATAAAACATAGAGCTAACACTGATGTATCAGAACCAATAGCAAAGCGGTTGATGTTAACAGAAGTAGGTTTAGAGAAATCAATTAATGACTTGAGCGTTTTTGGAGGGAAAACCCGCGGTTGGTCGACTTGGATTTTAATAAACAGTCCTAAAAAAGAAAAGGTTACTAATGACCTTAAAGATAAACTTAATAAGTTAGAAAAAGTTTCATTTAGGATTGAAGCTTATTGGGTGTTATGGAATCTTGAAAAGACGAATAATCATATTATCAGCTTATTTAAATTAGTTCATAAAGCTGGTGGCGCAGAGATTCAAAGTGGTCGTGGGAAACTCATGAAGACTATTGCAGATAAACATCCTAGTTTAATAGATTTAGTACTAAAACCGAGTAAAGATGACTTAGACTTAACATTAGATTTGTTGAAAGATAAGCTAAATTCAACTAAATAGTCGTAAGGTTTAAATATTATTTTCAGGCCCGTAGTCTTTAAATATTATTTTCAGTCATCTCCGAGCTGTCTTTCAGCTTGGAGTTTTGCCCGATTTTCAAGATAATTTTAGGTAACGTGAAAGACCGAGCAACAAAGTTATGCTTCTTGTCCTTAAATCGGTCGAATGACGGCGCGAGACTATCTCTGCTAATAGGAGCAGTTGACTAAACTTGATATTTTAAAAAGTTTAGAAGTTTACGCGCAGCTTAGGTAATGGAGCCCTTGCGTGCCAGGCAAATAGTTGAGTCTGTCGCATAAGCTTACTTAAGTGAAATTTGCATTGTTGGCTAAATAATATTAGTATATATTATTCAGCTAATTATTGGAGCGAGTCATGGGCAGGCTTTCTAGATCTATATTTAAACCTAGGGCAAATGAAAATGGTGTTTATCTACATGTTTACAATCACTGTGTAGAAGGACCGAATCGAGATTTTCCATTTGATGATGTTGAGAAAGAAAAGTTTTTAAGGCATTTGAAGCGAACTTTGACTATGTACTCAATCGAGTGCTTGAGTGCAGTAGTCATGTCGAACCACTATCACTGTAACCGTCAATTCTGGACCATTCCAAGCTTAGGGGATCTCGGAGATGTCGAAATTATTCTTGAATATTTTCTTTCTGTAACTTCCAACGATCAGGGAGCAAGCACTCGAGGTCGGAGGTCACATTGATCTTTCTCAGGA
>JAJPOQ010000082.1 GCA_021232515.1 Lentisphaeraceae bacterium | reverse complement strand
TTAGCGTCAACTTCGGAATCGGTGGTTGGACTGGTTTTCCTTATCATCAACTTAGAAAAGAAGCTGACCGAGGCTATTTGGCACACTATTATTATATGGATACAATATTTTAAGACGAGAAAGTTAAAGCGAATTGATGAGATTGGATAAGTGATTTATAAAGGTTTAAAACACTGAATAAATTATTCAGCAAGTCTCACGTAGAGAAACGTTACTTTGAATGATTCGTTGATTGTGTGATAACCACAAGCAGAGATGGTGAGCCGCAGAACAAAATACTATTTGAACTCAGTGCTGACCTAAGACGAAGTCAGCGAGAAATAGAAAGTATGTAATAAGAAGTCTCTTTTTTATAAAAAATTCCATTTTGAGTAACAAGCCTAAATTTCATCCGTATAAAGCCTATAAACAAGAACATATAGATGGATGTGTTGATGATAGGTAAAAATATAAATCGTCGTGATTTTTCAAAAGTAGCGATAAGTAGTATGCTCGGGACTGTCGTGTCCAATGATCTTTATGCTAAAGAGGACTCTTCTCTAAATCCAAGTCAGTTTTCTTCGTATGGTGCCGCGAAAAAAGTCATTTACCTTATGCTTCCTGGTGGCTTTTCTCAAAGAGATAGTTTTGATGTGCTTACAGGTAAGTATCCAGATAAGTATAAATGTAGCACTAAGCCAATTCCGACAAATCTCGACGGCGTTTTCTTCGGTCATATGTTCCCAAAATTAGCTCAGAAAATGGACAAGATGTGTCTTGTGAAAGCTCGTACTACCCGTATTGGCGCTCATGGGCCGGGTCAGTACTTTGTCAAAACAGCTTATGAAAGTCGTGGAGCCGACAGACATCCTCATCTAGGCGCATGGATGGACAAGATGCTGAAACCTATGACAGATGAGTTACCTTTAAACTTTGTTATCACTCCACCGAGTAATCACCCCGGAAGTGGTTGGTTACCTGCAAAGCATTCCCCACTGCCAGTGACAAATCCAGATAAAGGCCTGAGTAACTCTAGGCTTACTAAAGGTATAAGTAACGAGCGCATGAATAAGAGAATGGACCTTTCTCGTTCGTTAAACAGCTTTAGTTCTCACTTCAATCACGATAGCGTCCTAGCTGTTAGAGACCGTTATGAAGATGCATTGACGATGATGCGCAGTAAAGACCTTGAAGCTTTTGATCTTTCAAAAGAACCGAAGTGGAAGAGAGAGGCTTATGGCGAAAATAAGCTTGGCAATAGTCTTCTTTTGGCTAAACGCTTGATCGAAAGAGACGTTCGCCATGTTGAAGTCACCAGCCCAGTAGGGGACCCACACTCAAACATATATCTCGAAATACCAGGTACATATAAAGTAATAGACCGAGCTGTAAGTGCTTTACTTGAAGACTTAGAAAAAAGTGGCCTTCTCAAAGAGACTTTATTTGTTATGACTACTGAGTTTGGTAGAACACCTTTTATAAATGGCAATAAAGGTCGAGACCATTGGCCAAGTGGCTTTAGTAGTTTGCTTGCAGGTGCCGGTGTTAAGTCAGCGCATGTATATGGAGAAACTGCTCAAGATGGTCGTGCTATAAAAGACGCGATAAATACTCCAGACTGGTGTGCAACCTTAGCTCACATAATGGGTTTGCCTTGGCAGAAAACTTATTACTCTCCTTCATTGCGTCCATTTAAAATTGGCGGCAAAAACGGTAAGCCACATGCTGGCATCTTAGCTTAGGAGTTATCATGAAGAAATTACTTATCTTAGTAGCTGTTTTTATATGTTCTCATGTGTCAGCCGTTGACTTCACTAAAGAAATATTGCCTATACTTGAGAAGAAATGTTTTGAGTGTCATAGCTCTCTTAAGAAAAAACCTAAAGGAAAGCTGAGAATCGATGAACTTACTCACTTTTTGAAAGGCGGTAAGAATGGATCTTTTGTAGTTCCAGGGAAACCTGAGAAAAGCTTACTTTATAAATCTATCATCTTAAGTGAACGAGACGACGATGTTATGCCGCCGACAGGTAAAGGCGAACCTATCAGTAAAGCTCAACAAGCGCTTGTAAAAAAGTGGATTTTAGAAGGTGCAAATTTTGGCAAGTGGAAGAAAAGTACACCTCGTAAAATCGTTTCTAGCACAAAAAAGAAAAGTTCATTTATAAAGCTTTCAGATCAGTTCCCAAAGCTGACTGTACCCAAGTCAGAAAAAGGCGCTATTGCTAAACTTGAGTTCTTGATAGAAAAAGCGCGTCGTCAACAGAAAATCACTAAGAATGGCGCTATAAACGACGCTAACTTTTTAAGACGTATCTATATCTCTATCGCAGGTAGAATCCCTACGCTTGAGGAATCAAAAGAATTCTTACAAAGTAGAGATAAGAATAAGCGTGATAAACTCGTTGATAAGCTTTTAGACTCTGAAGCTTTTGTGAGTAACTTTTACAATTACTGGGCCGATGTATTTAGAATAAAACTACACCTGTCGACTTACGAAGAAAAAGATCATATCAAACTTTTCGCAGAATGGATTAAAGATAATATTCGCGAAAATAAGCCTTACGATGTTTTTGTCCGTGAGATGTTGAGTTCAACTGGCAATGCTTTTAAAAGTCCTGGTGTTGGTTACTTCTTTAGAGATAAGCAGATGCCTCTAGATAATATGGCTTATACAACTCAGGTTTTTCTTGGGACACAACTCGATTGTGCTATGTGTCACGATCATCCCTTTGATCAATGGTCGCAGTATGAGTTTTACCAGCTAGGAGCTTTTGTTCACGATGCTCGTTACTATGGTTACTTTCCAGGATGGGTGTAGCCTGAACATTTCTTAGACCCTCCAGGAAAGAAGAAAATCATTCGTAAGATCAGAGATGGAAAACTAGTTAAGAACAGCCGCGGTCGACCAACGTTTGAAGTTGTGGAAGAGAAATCAAAATCTTTAGCTGTAAAGTGGAAAAGTAAGTACAGCAAGAGACCAATAGAAGAGACTCGCAAAAGCTTTAAGATTAACAGCAAGCTTAAATACTTTGGCTTAAATATGTTTGTCGATGTTAGATTTCATAATGTTCCAAAGTCTGTGACTGAAGGAGCAGTTGGATTAAGCAGTATGTCTTCAAATATCGTTAAGGTTCTAAGTCATAACTATTTTTATCGCGATTATAAAATGTCGCCTTTAAGATTGCCAGACGATTATCAGTATGATAATGCGAAACCGAAGTCCTCAGTTAAAGAAAGAGTCCTTTTTGGTAAGAGTGTAACAGAAGGTGAGCCTCGTCACCTAACTTATGCAAAATGGATGACTTCTAGAGATAATCCGAATTTTACTAGAATGATTGCCAATCGTTTATTTCAGTATGCTTTTGGTCTTGGTCTTTATGAAGCTCATGACGATTTGAAATCAAACTCTAAAAGCTCAAACCCAGAGCTTATGGCTTATTTAGAAAAACTCATGCAAGATCGCAACTTCGACATGAAGGCATTTCTGAAAATCCTTTATAAATCACCGACTTATCAATCAAGTGTTAAGACTCCTAAAACCAAGAAGATGACAACACCAGCATTTCCGTACTATTTCCCAGGTCCAGTCTTGAAGCGTATGTCTGCAGAACAGATATGGGACTCAATGATGACGATGATGATTCCGGCCGTGGATCATAGAAAGAGATACTTTCGTTATCGCAATCGAAAGCTATTTGAGAATATGGAAGATATGACGGGCGATCAAATCGTCGAATTCTGTGCAAAGTTCTTAAAAAAAGAAGTGAAACGTCTTGGTGAACATAGAGGTAAAGATTTTGATACTCACTACATAACTAAATTGTATAAGGTTCTTTATTTAACTGAACCAGACCCAAGGCATAAGGGGCAAAAACAAGGTTGGCTAAGAGCTTCAGAATTACCACATAAAATTGTTTCTGATAAAGTTTTAAGAGTCTTTGGACGTACTGACTTTACTCAGATTGAAAACTCGAACCGTAGTTCAAATGTACCGCAAGCACTTTACTTACTTAACGGTGTAGTTGATCAAGAGCTGATGTCAGATAAAGGCTACTTATGGAATCAGATAAAGAAGTCTAAAACAGCCGATGAGAAACTAGAAAATATCTTCTTAGGAGTTCTCAGTCGCTTACCTTCTTCTCGAGAGAAAGCCAAGATTAAATCATTGGTAAATCTCAACAAGATTGAAGGAGCTCAAGATCTGTTTTGGGCTTTGATTAACAATGAAGAGTTTCGTTTTATCTACTGATAAGGTGTGTGGAAGAGTATGAAAGAAAACAAGAAATTCACATTGTTAGAACTGTTAGTTGTTATCGCCGTTATAGCGCTGTTGATAAGTATTCTTATGCCATCTCTTAGTAAAGCAAAGGTCGCGGCTTTTGACGCGGCCTGCAAAAGTAACCTAAGACAGGTGACCATCTGGGGATTTCTTTACACTAAAGACTGGGGGGTTCTACCTCATAATGGCCCCTCAAGGACGGCAATCAGAAATGGAAGTTCTCCTAAATGGTATGAAAACTTATCGATTGGTTACTGGGAGTCTAAAACTCCAGAAGGTTTTTATGTAAGTGCCATAAAGGGGCAAGCGTCTGGAGCTTATACAACAGCCGCGGAATCAGGTCCTGAACAGTTTTGGTCAAAGATAAAAGAACCTGGTGTTTTGAATTGTCCTCAATTGGTCAACAATGGCTTTAAGTGGTGGTGGCAAGGAGTTGGCAATCACTACTCGATGAATCGTTGGATGGGTGGCCGTCGTACTGCAGGCTCAAATGAAGGGCCGTCGATACCGCGCCAACATACGCTTTCATCTGAAGCTTGGTGGTTTAGCGATGGTGACCTTGCTACAGTAGGAGAGGGGTACTCTGTCTACAATGATTACTCCTTACATAATCCACAGTAAGCTTTGGTGTCAGGAAACCAGATGCCGTGGGTTTGGGAATTTAAAAATGAAATGCAGACTCACTTGAATGGAAGAGCAAATTTTGCTTTTGGTGACGGAAGAGTGACAGGAATTACTAGATCGTGGGTTCTCTCTCTTGATGATGACGCTGCACCGACAGCAGAAGACGATTTAGTAGAGTTTAACGGTAGGTGGAACTACAATTGGCGATAAGAAAAAAACTTTTTATATACCTTTATTTATCTTTAGTAAGTTTTTTAGTTAGTGAAGAACTGAGAACTTTTTCGAAGTTCGAGAAGCACGACACTATAGGATTTATTGGGGATAGTATAACTCAAGGTGTTGCCATGAAAAATGGTAAGGCATGGACAGACGAGAAGCGTTGTGACCGTTCTGTTGAATTGAGTGGATTGTATCACCAATATATTCAGCTTTTCCTGTCTACACGTTTCCCTGGAAAAGATCTTTGGACAGTGAATTTAGGTCATGCTGGCGGTAAAAGTAGCGATGCTTTAACTCGTTTAGAGTATGATATTCTTAGTTCTAAATTGGATAAAAGCTTTGTCCACTTTGGTATGAATGACTTTCGTTATTTTCTCTACCTCGACTCTAAAACAACTCCACCAAAAAAGAAAAAAATGCATATGCAGCGTGAATATATGCAGAACATGAAAACTTTAGTTGGTGGTTTAGTGGAAAAGGGGATTCAGGTTTGCTTACTGTCTCCAACTATTTATGATGAAGAGGCCCGTTTATCAACGAAAGTTGCTAAGAATGCTAATGCAGAATTATCGAACTATGTTGGTCTTTCTCAAAACTTATCCAAAGAACTAAATACACCGTTTGTAAATTTTTATGCGCCTATGCTCGCCTTGACTCAAGGACAGCAACGCAATAATCCAGCGTGGTCTATTACTAAAGATAGAGTTCACCCTACAGAGAGAAATGGTGGAGGCCAGTTTATGGCTTACCAAGTTTTGAAACAGTTAGGTTTAGATGAACCAGTTTACGATCTAAGTTTGTCTTGGTCAGGAAAAGTATTAAAGAAAGAAAAAGCTAATCTAGTGGACTTAACAAACCTCGCTGATTCGCTGTTATTTTCAACAATCGAAACAGCCTTGCCGTTCCCCATTCTTAAAACCGATATCGGCTTTAAGAAGTATGTACCATTTCAACAAGAACTAAACCGTCAGATACTTAGAGTTTTAGAAGCTCCAGCTGGAGAGTACGACCTATACATCGATAAAACACTTGTCGGGCGTTACAGCTCAGGTGAACTTGGAAATGGCGTAAACCTATCTGCAAATAAAAAGACACCACAGTATAAGATGTCTCATAAACTCCGCGATCTGGTGCTCTTTGATAAGTCAGTGCTTGAACAACGTGTTCGTGTTATGAAAAATAATATACGCTTTGTTTTGAAAGACATAAAAGGTGTAGATTGGCAAGACGTCTCTTCAGTTTTAGATGGTATAGCACGCTTTAAAAAGGCTAAGAAAAAACAAGGTCAAAAAATAAGTGGTTGGCAACACTATCTTGTATCAACAGCAGAATACTCTTTTGGAAAGCATGAACAGATTTTAAAAGAGCTGCAAGAAATACGTCAAAAGCTAGCAAAACTGCCCAAGGTGCGCATGCACAGCTACAGACTGGAAAGAGTTACGAACTAACTTAGTTCGCGCTCTAAAGTTGCGACTTCACGAATCATCAGTTGTTCAACACGACTGCGGTAGACACGAATAGAGCTTTCGGCAAGTTCGAGTTCATTGGCGATGTCCTTGTCCGGTACACCTTTGAGGTAGAGTGTAAAAGCTTTATGAACGGAAGGCGCTAAAGTCGGTTCTATTCTTTCCCAAGCTAAGTTTGAGATGTGCTTGAGCCACTCTTCGTTGGCGATTTCTTCAATTTCAGGTTTTGATGTATTGTCTGTAGGATAACTTTCGTTGGTTTCGATTATTTCATTTTTACGACCAAACTTTCGCTGAGCGTCGCGTACACGATTTACGGTGATAGTAGCTAACCAGTTTCGAAACTTTCCTTGGCTTGGGTTGTATTCAAACTCTGGAAGCTTCTTCCAGACCTGCAGAAGAACCGTTTGGACTATGTCATCAACCTCATCGGCAGGTATGCGCATATTGTGAACTATACCGGCGATGTAACGCTTATAGAAAGATACAAAATCTTCCCACGATTGATCATCGTGTTTATCTTTGACTTTACCGAGTAAAGTCATGCGAGTGTTCATCCAAGTCATCGAGATTGTTTATCCTAGGTAATTCTTGAAATATACTACTAATTATAGTTTCGCACAGCAAAAGATTTCAGAAGGCAGTCAAAAGTTCATTTATTCATCATCTGTTTAGACTAAATACTTGTTTTCCATGGCCGAAAAATAGTAAGTTAGGAAAGCGGAATACGATGGAGAGCTTAGGAACTTGAAGAATTTAAAATTTACTTTGATAGAATTATTAGTTGTTATTGCCATTATCGGTATTTTGTCCAGCATACTTTTACCATCTTTGCAAAAGTCTAGACGTGCAGCTTATATGGCTTTGTGTATGTCAAACCAGAAGCAAATAGGAGTTGCCAATGAAATGTTTCTGATGGATAATAACGACTTTTATATGAATTCTGATAATATCACAAATATTGCAGAGCCAAACGTCGGTTATCAGTACGCTGGTACAGGAGGCACAAAAGGTTCAAATGTTGGACGACCTCTAAATGCTTACCTTGGCGTTACATCCTCTACTCAAGAAATGTCTTTTACCCTTTGTCCCGAGTATAATCAATCTTCACCTCCATCATTTGTGACAAGTTGGAATTGGTCATATATGGGAACCGCACGTGGTGATCAGGATGATGACTTAGATGGGAATACTGGCAACTCAGATAAAGTGTCTGCTGGAGCAATTATTAATACATCTAAAATGATTTTAATCAGTGGCTCGGGAGCTTACCATTGGGTCCGTTGGGGAGATACTCAGTGGTCAGTTGATAATCATGGAGACAGAAAGTACCCTTTGGCATTTACCGATGGCCACGCCAAAGTTGTCAAACTTTTTCAGTCTAAGGGCTGGACTAGTCGCGATGAAGTTAGCTACCGAAATATAGATTAAAAATCTTTTAAATAAAATATCATAAATTGTAATCCACTCATATTTGCAGCTGTTTTATTATTGTGTTGCAATAAAAAGAATGGATGTGCATGAGAAAAAATTTCACTTTAATCGAGCTACTTGTAGTTGTAGCTATCATCGGAATACTTATGAGTATTCTTCTTCCTTCACTACAGAAGTCTCGTAGAGCTGCATCTTTAGCAGTATGTGTGTCAAATATACGTCAAGTAAATACAGCGAACCAAATGTTCTTGACTGACTCTGGTGGTTTCTATCCAAATAAGAATGACGTTAAGAATATAGCAGAGCCAAATGTTGGTTATCAATATGCTGGTGTTGGTGGTTCAGAATCAAATGTAGTTCGACCTTTGAATCAATACCTTGGTGCAACTTCGAACATGACAGACTTAAAAGTAGCTCAGTGTCCTTCCGAAGACTTTGCAAACCCTGTAAGTTATATCACCAAATGGAATAGTTCATACATGGGTAATGCTCGTGGTGATGATAATAACGACTTAGATGGTGTTACTGCGGATGGTGATAAGGTTAGTCAAGCATCAATTATTCGTCCATCAAGAATGGTTGCAATCACTGGATCAGGTGGTTACCATTGGGCTCGTTGGGGTGAGACTCAATGGTCAAGAGACAATCACGGTGACCAGAAGTTTCCATTGACTTTCGTTGATGGACATGCCCGTATTGTAAAGATTTTCCAATCTAAAGGTTTTACCTCCACAGACGATATTACCTTTAATAATAATTAGTTTTACCGGGACGGGAAATTGGGCCGCCCTGAGGCGGTCTGATACTCTCAAGCCTAGGTGAACTTTTCCAGAAGAGCTTTCGTAGCTTTTATGCCTTCTATTTCAGAAAGCTTTTTGCCTTCATACTCAATACCGATATAGCCCGTGAATTTTGAAGCGTTTATTATCTCAAACATCTTTTTATAATCCGTTCTCACTTCAAAACCATCAGCATCGAAATCATGGGCTTTAGCTGAAACACCTTTGGCAAGAGGAAGCATTTTCCTCGTTCCTTCATAGCGATCAAACTGCTTGAAGTTACCAAAGTCCGGGAGTGTCCCAACATTTTCCAATCCTAGTTGAGTGAGCATCTTCATAACCCAATCAGCATCAGATGAAAGTCCACCATGATTTTCGATGATGATGTTTATATTCTTATTTTTTGCATAAGACGCTAACTTGTACATGCCGTCAGAGACAAGTTTAAGTTGTTCTTCGTATGAACCTTCAGATAGAGCATTTATACGAATAGAGTGACAACCCAGATGAGCAGCAGCATCAACCCAAACCTTGTGGTTATCGATACACTTTAATCGTTTTGTTTTATTCGGATCGCCGATACTGCCTTGCTTACCGCACATGATTAGCAGCTTTTTAACACCATAATCATCGCAACGCTTATTTAATTCATTGAGATACTTCTCATCTGTACGCTTAAAGAATTTATTGACAAACTCAACGGCAGAGATGTTAAAGTTCTTCTTGGCAACAATCGGGAAATCTAAATGATTCAATTCCCCTTTAAATAGTGTTTTGTGTAATGACCATTCAGCTAAAGAGATCTTATACCGTTGTTCTTTTGCAGATAATAGGTAAGGAACTGCAGTCGTAGCTGCTAATGCTTTTATAAAAGTGCGTCTTTCGAAAGTGGTCATATAAACTCTTTTTACTAATAAATAACAATACGTGTTTCTTCTTCTTAACTAGAACGGATCATTTTTATTAGCTTGTACTTCAATATTGAATTTTATTTGTAAAATTCCTTTTTAAGAAATGTAATATTGCGTGCAATGTATGTTATAACATTGGTGTGATATGTGAACATAATTACGTATTAACTTTAGAATTAGTATGTATTAGCTAAGTATTTTTAAATAAACTTTTATAAATTGGATCTTATTATGATAAAGCGAAATATTCTCTTTTTTCTAATTCTGAATTGTGCTTGGTTAAGTACTCTCTCGGCAGATATAACTCTTTTTGAAGGCAGTCAAAAGCTGAGTGGGGTAAAAATTAGCAATGACCCAGAGTTAGAGACCAATAAAGTTGCTTACTGGGAGAATGCACCAAAAGGGTTTCGTATAGCAATGCTGAGTAAGCAAGCGGATCTATCAAAGTATAAAGCGTTAAGTTTTCGTTTTTATTCTAAAGATGCAGATGGCCACTCAGTTACAGTGTTAGTTGATTCAAATGAATCGACAAAAGGGAACTACTTTTCCAAAGTTATAAAGATTAATTGGCAAGGCTGGAAGACGGTTACCATACCTTTTGAAGACTTTTCAATTACTAGAGATGTCGTTGGTTGGAATAAAGTAGATAAGATCCTTTTTGCTAATAGTGGTTATGGTGCCGGCAAGGCCAACAAAGCTGCGGTTTACTATATAGATGATATAAAAGCGCTGTTAAAAGCTCCTGAATCAGAGCCGCTGAAAAAAGATGAAGTAGTTAAACTCACATCTACCGAATCCAGCTACAGTTATTCTTTTAAATCAGATCCGAGTAAAGAAGCTATTTATGGCATCCGCTTTGAAGTAAAAGGTGACTCATCTACTAAAATAGTTGTTAATGATTTTCGAACATATGATGAAAACCATAAACTCAAAGAAAAAATGGAGTATATCTCTTACAAACAGTCTTTAGCGTCAGAAGACTGGCAGCTTGGAAGAATGGAGATTTTGGTCAAAAAAGGTACTGGTTTAGTTCAGTCAAAAATACGCCTTTCTAAAGGAGACTTTGTTGATTTACGAAATATAGAAGTCGTTAAAGGCGGTTTCCCAGATAATCCTCCGATGAAAGAAGCTCCTTACTTAGACTGGATAGACTCTCTAAAAGTTAACTTTGAAAACTCAAAAAACTCACCGCTGCTTAAGTATGCTAAAGAGGGAGCTCAGATATGGGAACACAAAGGCGGTCGCACTGTCACTTTACCAGACTATAAGTTTAAGCGCTTTAAAGATAATGTTGCGCCATTCATGGGACTTTCTGTAGAGAAGCTTATTTCACTTGTACCTACAAAAAGACCCTTTGCCTACAGTGGAGGTACGAAAGGGACTAATTACTTCTGGGAGCCAGAGAAGTCAAACGATATATATGAAGCCAAAAGCAGGAAGGTTTATGCTCCAGAAAAGAAGTTTCCAATCCACGGCTATGAAGAAGTAGTCGCTCCTTCTGGTAAAAAAGTGAAGTATGCTTATCACGATACAAAGCTTAGCGATAAAAAGTATAAAGGACGAAGAATTTATGTAGATCAGTTTCAAACAGACGCTCGTCTCGAAAAGATAACCCAGATAGGTATTCAGTTAGGTATGCTCTACCGCAGAACTGGTGAGATGAAGTACGGCGTGCGTTCAGCAGCAATACTTTGGGCAATAACAAGAAATATGCCAGACTGGCCCGTCCATGGTAAGATCTCTTGGAACGCACCTCAGCCTGAAATAAGACTTCAAGCGCCAGACTACTACTCATGGTTTTCCTTTACGATGAATGGTTACTGGTACGTGTCTAGTGCGGGCAGTTTACTTTTACCTTGTCGTTACTATGCAATTCTGGATAATACAGATGTATGGGCTGAGCTGTCAAAAGAAGTCAATGTGAAACAGCCTCAGCTTGAGACGGCAAATGGCTTTCTGCATATGGCAAGGATGATTCTTAAGCGCGATGCTTTTTATCGAAATAGTAAATTTGTTATGTTTCATAACCTAAGTGGATCAGCCAATAGAACTTTAGCACAGATAGGTAGGATGATAGGAGAGCCAGAGTTAGTTCACTATACCTTGAGAAAGATACTCGGTTCCTTTAACGAAACCTTCATGGAAGATGGAGTCTTTCCCGAGAGTCAATGGTATACACTAGACCAGTTTGTCCGTCAGTCTCAAGCCTTAGATATATTTACCGACTATCAAGACCCCAAAGGCTACATTTCACCTTTAGATAACAAACACTTGAGTATATCTAACCCTAAGACTTCTATTCCAGTATATAAGACTGCAGTGGATGCTTTGAATCGTCAGACGTATCCAGATGCAACGGCTTACACACTTCACGATTCTTGGTCCGAAACAGCCAACCCAGCTAAGGGTAAACTTTCAGTTACTCAGTTTGATGAAAGACTTGAGAATACACCTCACTTGTTTAGAGCATATGGCCACGGAGCACTTGGTCGAGGTATGAAGCCTTATAGGATTGAACCTCAACTCCACTTTTCAGGGACTTACAATCATGCTCATTACGATATGCTAAATCTCAATTTCTGGGCTTATGGAGATGAGCTTGTGAGTGATATCGGTTACTCACATATAACCGCTTACAATCAATCGAGTGTTTCTCACAATCTTGTGGTTGTTAATAGAGGCTCTCAAAAAGGTGGTGACGCTGGTAGACTATTGACTTGGAATGCCAGAAAAGGTTCTAGCCAAATTGTCCAGGCAGATCAAGGCGGTACTCCAGCTTACCCTGAGTGTAGTATTTATCGCCGTTCATTAGTTTTATTGCCATTTGGCGAAAAACGAAATGCTGTACTCGATATATTTGAAGTTGAAGGTGGTGAAGAGCATGACTGGATGGCAAATGGCTGTGCGGACTACAAACAAGTTTTAACTACAGACCTAAATCCAGAGAAGACTTTAGATAATTTAGCTAAGAACGGTGTGGCGATCACCGATAGTTACCCTTGGGGAGATAGTCAGAAAGATAAGTACAAGCACGATAAGTATGGTGTGGAAAGTAAGTTTTACGGCGCTTTTAGAAATGCCAATGTTTCATCGATCAATGAAACTTGGACAGCGACTATGAAACCAACTCCGGCAGTATCTAAGAATACCAAAAGTGCAGGGCCACGAGCTAAGTCCTTAGATCCTAAGCCGAGTATGAAGCTACACTGGCTTAATCCACAAGATGGTAAAGCGATATTAGCAGAAGCTCCACGTAACAGATACTCTAGAGAACTTCACAATAAACTTGAAGCACGCAAAGCTTGGTCGAAAGAATTGATGCCAAAGATCATTGTAAACCGAAAAGGTAAAAACCTTAAGAGTACATTTGTTGCTTTATGGGAACCTTACAGCAAAAATCCGTTTTTGAATAAGGTCGAGAAAGTCGCAACAAAAGACAATAAAGGCCTAGCGTGGAAGATTTCTGATGAAAATATCACAAAGACTGTTCTTTACAGAGCTCCAGAAATGGATTCGGAAATATCGGCAATGGATGTCGTTACAGATGGCAACTTTACGATCCTAAGTGAGCAGGGAGATAGTCAAAGCATTGATTTCTCGGGCGGTGAAAACTTTTCAAATAATCGATTGAAGGCAACAGTCAAAAAAAGCAAGCCTTTAGAAGTTATCGAAGTAACTAGAGCAAAGTCTGATTATAGCATTTTAGTGAAAGGTCATACTTCGCAAATAAGTAAGCTTTATGAAGATCAGTATATTTGTTTTTCATTAGAGAATACCTTAAATCGTTGGTTCAAAATTAAGTCTATCCGTCAAGTAGGTTCAAATTCGAAGATTACTCTTTCTCAAGATCCTGGCTTTACTTATGACGCCGAGTCAAAGGCTCTTCAGCAGGCATTTTTTCCACATCGCTTATTGAGTGGTAAAGCTTTTATAACTTTACCTTCTTGGTTTAATTTCAAAAGAATAGATAGTGCAGAAGCTGTGAATATAAAGATAAGAGCTAGTGACGTTCTTTCGCTTAGCATAAAAAACATCAGTACGGAAATGAATATTGTGCAGTTCAAGTCAAAAGAAGGTATTTGGAAGCGCGTCGATTCAGAGTTTGAGCAAAACAAACTTAGCTTCAAGTTAAACTTCACGACAGTTTCAGATGACTGGCTAGAAATAAAAATCACAAAGTAGTGAGTGTAGGCGAGTTAGATCTGATAGATAAGATCAGCTTTGTGACGAGTCGAGTACAGATCTAAGCTTCTATTTCGATCATCTTTCTAAGTGTATAGCTATGGAAGATGAAATTTATGAATAGAAGTGAAACATTTTGGATTAGAAAAAAGCCTCTGAGTCGCCGCCATTTACTCAAGGGTTTAGGTGTTGCCTTATCTCTCCCTTACTTAAGTGCAATGGCGATTCCTAAAAGTGCCCCACCTAAGAGAATGGTGAATATCCTTACCAATATGGGGATTTTGCCACAGTACTTTTTTCCTAAAGAAACTGGTGCCGACTATAATGAAAGCCTTTATCTAGATCTACTTAAAAGTCATAAAAAAGACTTCACTGTATTTTCTGGTTTATCTCACCCTGAAATACAGGAAGGACACTGGGGGGAAGTTTCATTTTTGACTGGTGCTAAACACCCAGGCCGCAGTGGCTTTAAGAATTCTATTTCAACAGATGTGTTAGCAGCTGAAAGTATTGGGCATAGAACCCGCTTTCCTTACATGTCAATGATTGTCGGTACGGATTATACTCGTGGTCTATCATTTAATCGCAGTGGGATAATGATTCCACCAGAAAAGAGAGCTTCTACTTTATTCAAAAAGATGTTTCTTCAAGGTTCTCTTCGAGAAGTGAATATGCAAAAGAATCGGCTGGCAGATGGCAAGAGTATTCTCGATGTTGTTTATGGCCAAGCAAAGTCATTGTCAAAAAAAGTTGGTCATGAAGATAGTCAGAAGGTTGAGCAGTATTTGAACTCTGTTAGAGAAGCAGAGAAAAGACTTCAAAGCTCAGAAGATTGGTTATCTAAAGCTAAGCCTAAGACAAGTGCAAAACTCCCTGAAGACTTAGTAAAGAATGAAGATATACTCAATCGTACAGAGCAAATGTTTGAGATGATTGCTCTAGCTCTCGAATCTGACTCTTCGCGTATACTTTCACTTTTTATTGAAATTCAACGCAATCCTAAAGTCGCAGTACCAGGCGAGAATATTGATACTGGTTGGCATAGTTTGACGCATCACAATAAAAAAGCTGAAAAGCTTCGTCAATTGGCAATCTTAGAGGGAGAGCAATTTAAAATATTGAATAAGCTTTTAGATCGCCTCAAGGGTTTTGATGAACAAGGACAAAGTTTGCTCGACAGTACCATGCTTCTCTACGGTACGCACATGGGTGACGCTTATATTCATTCAAATAATAATCTACCGATTCTCTTAGCCGGAGGAGGTTTCAAGCATGGACGACACCTTGATTGTCAGTCACATAAACAGGATTCACCTTTAAGTAACCTTTATGTGTCTATGTTAAATCAACTTGGAGTTCCGACTCAAAGCTTTGCTTCAAGTAAGGGCTCATTAAAAGAGATAGAGGTATAGCATGAAAGTATTTCTATTAATTGTTCTGTGTATGTTCTCAGCTCATGCAGGCGACTCTAAGCTTCAACCGTTTCTCAATCGCTACTGTTCTGATTGTCATGATGAAGACTTAAAGAAGGGGAGCTTTAGTATAGAGGACTTGGCTTATGGAGAACTAAGTCAGACAGCGCAAGAACCTTGGACTTACATCTATGACATGGTGTCCTCTGAAGATATGCCCCCGAAAAAGAAAAAAAGACAACCGTCAGAGCAGGAGCGAGAAGACTTTTTAAAGCTACTTGAACAAAGCTTGGAGAAGAATACTGCACAAAGGGTTAACCAAGAAGGTCGAACAGCTTTTCGACGACTGACCGCTGAAGAGTATGAATATACTTTAATTGATTTAATGAAAATACCTTCACTTCGAGTGAAAGGTTTATTGCCCAACGATCGAAGTGCTGAGGGATTTGATAATACTTCCCATGAGCAATCGTTATCCTATGTGCAGATCAACTCTTATATGGATGCTGCTGAAAAGGCTATGTCACAAGCCATGTTTTATGGGAAGAAGCCTGAAGTTGAAAAGTGGCAGACTCTTTTTGGTGACGGTAAAAAGTTCCCACTTGCAGAGAAAAACTCTCAAACCTTGATTGATGGTAAAGCTTATCTTAAGCAACAACCAACCGACCTTATGATTCAAACACGTTGGACTAAGTTTAAAGCTCCTTACTCGGGAACGTATAAAGTGTCGTTTAAAGCGTATGCTGCTCGGCAGAAAGAAGGTAAGATCATCCCAGCAAACAGAACACATACTATTCTTCTTGCACGTGGACGTCACCAACGTTTTAATATACCAATAGATGTTTTTACGCTGCCTATAGATAAATGTAAAGAAGTGCTTGGCGGAGAATACTACTTAGATGCTGGTGATGAATTCATTTTTAAAATTGGCACCATGGCAGATAAGACCACTGATCAACTAATTGGTGTTGATGAGTTGACAATCGAAGGCCCGATCTATAAAAAGTGGCCATCTGAAAGTCATGAAACACTCTTTGGTTATTCGCGTACTACAAGTATGTGGACTGACCAGTCTAGTTTTAGGCAGCCAGAGTTTATGAGTTCAAAGGTTTATAAGCCGAATCAAGAAGAACAAACTTCATTCTTAACTCCAAAGAAACCTTTAAAGCAAGTAGAGAACCTTATTCGTGACTTTGCCGCACGAGCGTTCCGTTATCCTGTGAGTAAAGAAGAAGTTGATAAGTTTGTTGGTTTGTTCAAGATGAAATACAACGACGGCTTCAGTTTTCAAGACTCTATAAAAGTTGCTTATCAAGGAATACTTTGCTCGCCTTATTTCTTATTTTTTACAGAAGGTACTGGAGAGCTAAATGATTTTGAATTGGCTTCTCGGCTTTCATACTTTCTCTGGAAATCTATGCCAGATAAGGAGCTAAGAGAGCTCGCTGTAAATGGACGTCTTAAAGATGAGACGGTTCTTTCTGAGCAAATAGAGAGAATGATTTTAGATCCAAAATTCAAAAGGTTTATTAAGAGCTTTGCAGATCAATGGCTATCTTTAGATGCAATCGATGCGACTACTCCTGATAAGCAGCTTTATCCAGAGTTTGATACTTGGTTGATGGAGTCACTTGCTCAAGAAACTTATGCTTATTTAAATGAAATGGTCAAAGAAAATTTAGGTGCTGAGGCCATGGTAAGTTCAAACTTTTTAATGATCAATGAACGCCTAGCTAAGTTATATGATATTCCCAATGTCAATGGCAGTTATTTTCGAAAAGTCCCGATTGAGAATAGCATCCGTGGAGGCTTGGTGACTCAGGCTGGAATCCTCAAAGTGACAGCAAATGGAGCTACGACCTCACCAGTAAATCGTGGCGTTTGGTTTTATGAAAAAATTCTTGGGAAGAGAGTGCCGCCACCACCTCCAGTTGCAGCTTTTGAGCCTGACTCTTCAGCATCAGCTACTTTACGAGAGCAATTTGCCAAACATAGAGAAAATGCATCTTGTGCAACCTGTCACGATAAGTTTGATCCACTTGGTTTTTCCTTGGAAAGTTTCGATGTAATAGGCAGATTTCGAGAGGAATATCGCGCCTTAGAGAAGGGCCTAGATGTAAAACAGAAAATCTTTGGAAAAAGTGTTAAGTACAAACTTGGTCAAAAAGTCGATGCATCAGGAAAAATGCTAAGCGGCGAAACCTTCAAGGACCTAAATGGTATGCGTCAACTTCTTTTGAAGGATAAAGAGATGTTAGCAGAAAATCTTACAAGTCGATTACTTGAGTTTGCGACTGGAGCAAAGGTCGAGTTTACGGACCGCAAAGTGATTCAAGATATATTGAAGAAAACTAAAGATAAGAGTTATGGCTTTAGAAGTTTGATACAAGAAGTGATCTTGAGTGATACATTTAGACACAAGTAGTTACACTTTTTTCATTCAACTATTCAATAAAAATTATTTTAGTTGTCATAATTTATATTTTCATTTGTACAAGATACTATTTAAAGAGATTAGGAATTGTAAAGATGATACTAAAGTACCAGAAGTTCAAAAGAGATTTATCTATTGAAAGCTTAAAACTATCAATGTGTAAAAATACCAAGAGCTTTCAACGGTGCCTTATTACTTGTCAAAAAGTGGATGAGGAGCTAAATGCGAAAATACTGAGAACAAAAAGCTTTGAAAAGACTTGGTATTAGACTGCTCGGTCTATTTAAGTTGGCAGACTCTCTTGTTTGTACATTTACACTTTGTGATTTTAATTTTTTTAGAGTTCCAGTATTTGATCAGTGGCTTATTGACATTCTTTTCAGGGATGATGATTCGCTTGAGGTTTACAAATCGACGTAAGTATTGCTGATCCTCGACTATTGCTTGGCAGAAGTTGAGGCTTTCTACATTTTGATTACTTATATTTTGTGAATTTACTTGAGAACCAGAAAGGTCGAGTGTTTTAAGGTTTTGCTTCCCGATTAAACGAAGGTGCCTCAAGTTCATGTTTTGCATGATTAATTCTTCTACAGATTCAATCATGAGGTTGTAGACATTTTGCTTATATTTAAGCTTATTCGCATCGGTTTGTGACAGATCTAGCGAGCGTATGTCACAGGCACGCAAGCAGAGCAGAGAATTTAGTGAAGTGCAGCCCCTAAAAGAGACTTTATCTATTTGTAGACCTGTAAGAGGGCTTATGTCAGCTAGAAGCTTATGGTTGTCAAAGATTATATTAAACTTATGTTTTTGTACTTTGCTTTGCTGGATATTTATATGCCAATCAGAGACTTCTGGATTGCAGACTTTGATACAAAATAAAAAGACTTCTTTTTGTTCTTCTTGAGTTAATCCCCAATTCATAAAAACATTCTTACTTACTTGAGAAGTGACTATGGGCTTTTTTAGTTTGTGTATATCTGCGTAAAGTCTTTTTAGATTAGGTATGTCTTTCTTGAAGTCGATATACTTTTTAGATATTTCTAAGCCTTGTTGTATATGTCGTGAGTTTTTATTCTTGGTTAAAGAATGGGCTTTTGTAAAATACTTTAAGGCTTCTTCGAATTTAAAGTCGCCAACCAGGTGATAAGCCAATTCAATCCAGTATTCGGTATCTTTTATATCTTCATCATAAACCTCATTGAGTATTTTATAAGATTCATCAAAATTGTACTGACGACGACGCATAAAGTTAGCTTTATCCAGCACTAGTGGGATAGAGGTAGTCGTCAACTCTTCTTTTTCTTTAATAGTGTTAGTGAGATCTACGTAAAGTTGTCGGGCTTCTTGCTCTCGTTTTTCAGCTTCGATAGCATTATTTACCGCAAGTTCAGCATTCTTTTTTGCAATGGCTTCACTTTTGGTCAGACTGGCAATAAAGGCATATGTTGAGGCAATTGAAATGAGCACAAAAGCAGCAGTTAAAGTACAGAGAGCTTTATTCCTTTTATAGAATAACACAGCTATATCTGCTAGAGAAGCATCTTGTGCTTTTGTGGCGAAACCATTTAGGTAGAGTTGGACGTCATCTTTTAGTTCTTCCACGTGTTGGTAGCGATCACTTTTATGCTTTTGTAGAGCTCTATACGTTACAGAAACTAGGGCGTTTGGTAGTTCTTTTTCATTTCTTAAAGGATTGTAATCACCTAAAGCTGTAAGTGAAATAGCCTTTTTTGTATTTTCCTCTTCGTATGGAGACTCAAAACTTAGTATGGCGTATAATATTGCCCCAAGAGAGTAGATGTCTGTTCGCATGTCTTTCTGAGAGTTTTCCCCGCGAGCTTGCTCTGGAGCCATGAAGCCTATTGTACCTTTGACAAAGCCATCAAGGGTATGCTCATGGTCTACTTGAAACTCTTCTGTCCGATTCGAGCTAGATTCAGTCTCGCTTATCTCTTTTGCCAAACCCCAGTCGATAACTAAAACTTCACCAAATTCACCGACGTGAATATTGTCAGGTTTTAGGTCTAAGTGCACTATGTTCCTAGAGTGAGCGTATGAGATGGCATCGCAGACTTTAATGAAGATGTTGAGTAGAGTGTTCAGGTCATACTTTTTTTTAAACTTATGACTGTTCTCTTTAAGCTTTTTAAGTATTTCGCCTAATGTCACGCCCTGAATTTCTTTCATGGTAAAATAGGGCATGCCGTCTTTATGGTTTATCTCGTGAATAGGAACAATATTTGGATGTTCGAGTAGGGCGGTTATTCTCGCTTCTCTTAAAAATGCGAGTACTTTTTTGCGGTTTATATCATCGCCAATGAGTTGAGCCATAGCGACATTTCGCGATGTTTGATTTTCCTTGACGCGAAAAATGTTTTTCATGCCACCGCGAGCAAGGAATTCTTTTTGTGAATATTTTTTATCGAGATCAGTAAAGTCGTTCAAAAAACTTTCAAATTCACTTTCCTCTTGAGAGATTTCGTCATTCACTTCATTGACGACATCGACTAAGAAGTCAGCTAGAAAGTCTTTATCTTTCGAATCAGACATACTGATCGTTCATATTTCTTATGAGTTCTTTAAGACGATTGCGAATACGCTTTTTATAAGTGTATATAGAGTTTATTTGGACATTTAGCTTTTCGGCTATTTCTTCTCCAGGGACACCTTCGATACTCATGAGAAATGCTTTACGAACGCTTTCACTAAATTCTTCTTCTATAACTTTCCAGGCGAGATCGGAAACATGTTTATTCCATTCTTCTTCAGCAGCTTTCTCGAGGTCATTAGTATTTTCACTCATGAGTGGACTTGCGAGTAAGTTACTCTCGTCATTTAGCTTGTTCTTACGGCTGCTTTGCTTACGGATATAGTCAACGCCTTTATTTCTAACTATGGTGCATAACCAAGAGCGAAAGGCTCCTGTTCTGAAACTATGCTTGAAATCAGGTAGTTTATCCCAAAGAACCACCAAGACATTTTGGCTTAGATCTTCTGCTTCTTCATGATAAAAGTTCATTCTTTTTAAAACGCGATACATATAAGGACGATATATATCTACAAAGTCTTCCCAAGACTTTTCATCTGTCCTATCTCTTACTCTTTCAAGAAGTGTGTAACGCGTAATCATAGATAACCTGCCAAAACTTAGAGTTGCATAATTATACGAGAAAAAACCATTTTCCTGCAATGCCTAGTACAGAATGATTCATGTCTCTTCGATCCCTAAGTAAAACAACATGTTATTTGCAGGTCTAACAAGATCATTTTTGAAACATGTTAAATAACTTAAGCTAATAATTGAGTAGATATGAATAGCCACGACAAAAAGCGACAGTTTACCTTAATTGAATTACTTGTAGTTGTTTCAATCTTAGGGATTTTGAGCACTATCTTACTTCCGTCTTTAACGAGAGCCAGAAGCCAAGCTCAGAACGCCGTGTGCATTAGCAATCTAAAGCAAATAAGCATTACAAACCAAGTATTTATGAAAGATAATGGCGGGGCTTTCCCAAAGAGTTTCCATAAGTCTGCAAGTGTATGGAAGACTTGGCATAATCAATTTGATGATATGTTAGATGGAAACTTTCAGCAAGAACGAAGTGGGAGTGAAGACCCAAACGGCTCTTACTCTTCGTACTGTCCAGCTTATGAAGATAAGATATTTAGTTTCATTAAGCCAGGAAAAACTCAGTTGCAACAGCCGGAATTTTCAGCTGGGCCAGATGGCAAAACAAGTCAAAATATGCGTCTTTATCTCAGTTATGGAATAAATGAATGGTTGTCGAATAATACCATGAACCCTTCTGGCTATCCTGGCGGAGGTTTTAAGAGTGACGGCAGTCCATCTTATAGTGCTTGGTATGAAAACGGAGTATCTAAAGTATTTCTTTCTAAGATACAAGAACCTGGAAAGACCATGGCTTTTTCGGAAACTTATCTATCGCCATTTATTCGTTCTTGGTCTAGGATTTATTACAATCCAAATCACGGGCCTCAGGCAAATGTTGTGTACGTTGATTGTAGTGCAAATATTAAGCGTTACTCCGCAATAAGCGAAGAAGGAGCTTCTGGTTTTGGAGTTAGAAACTTCTCAAGCTATACAGATGAGACTGTAAACTTTTTTGGATACTCGGTAAGCCCTTTTTATACACCGTGATTTTTTGAAATGATGAAGTTGGAAGAGGCTTTGAGGTATTTAATTCAATGTCTTTCAATTATATCATTTATTTAAATGAAAGAGACCATTTTTTAAGCCGCTACTAGAGATGGAGTTTACGTGACCATCGATATAACTCATGACTGCTTTTTGATTATGTCTATAATCGGGAAGTCGAGTTAATCCAGAAGGATTGATTAGTGCTTCGTAAGGACCACTTTGAACAGAGTTAGTATCAAACTGCCAAAAACCTGTATAGGCTCTTTTGGTACTATTTATAAACTCGGGCTTTGAAGCACCATCACCACTGACAACAAAGTCACTATTTGTTACAGCACTCAAGGGAAGGCCTTTTGCAACTGGGTTGAAGGTATAGTGGTTTATCGTGCTATTGGTTTGGTTGATAAATTTTTGAGAAGGGCAGGTTAAGACAATATTGTTTTTCTTATCGCCTATAAAAGGTTCAAGAGCATCATCCCATTGACCGATGCCGTCATTATCAGAATGGTCAGGTATGACTGACTCCTCTGCATACATATTGGTTGCTAAGGCGATTTGTTTTTGATTGCTAATACAGACGGCCTGTTGACCTCTAGCTCGAGCATTACTCAAAGAAGGCATGAGCATAGAGGCCAGTATACCAATGATGGCAATGACTACTAAAAGCTCAATAAGAGTAAATTTTGTCTGTTTCATATGTCCTCGATAAATGTCCCGTATTCATCTTTATTGATGTTAAATATTTAACTTTATATATCTACTGATCAAAGAGTTGTGTCTCTTATGTATAATATAAATGACTTTTTGTAGATTTGCAAAAAATCAATTACTGAGGTTTCAGTACAAATCTCTAGAATTAATAGTCAACTTCAAGTACAGATGCAAAAACTTAAATCGTTCTACTTAATAAACTTAGTTAGATTTAGTCAGGAGTTAGATGCTTGTATGATAAAATATTTTATAGCTTTTCTGTTTATACTTAGCCAATTTTCAGTAATGGCAGATGACTTTGCCAAGGACATTCGCCCATTACTCGAAAGGTATTGCTATAAGTGCCATGACGAAGATGTTCAAAAAGGTGACATTCGTTTAGACCTTGCTATGACAGAAGACGATGTTGTTAAAAATCGCAAAATGTGGCTTCGTACTTTAGAACAGCTAGAGTCAGAAGAGATGCCACCTAAAAAACCATTCCCGTCAGATGGTGAACTTGGCGTTATGAAGAAGTGGTTCGATAAGACTCTGCATCACTATGATTGGAGTAAGATAAAGAATCCTGGTTATGTAGCTCTGTCGAGATTAACAAATGAAGAATACCAAAACTCCGTAAGAGACATCTTCGGTGTCGACTTTCATAAAAAAGCCAATTGGGTGAAAGACCCTGAAGGAGACTCGGGCTTTACAAATGACCGGGACAATTTAAGTATTTCGATAAACTCTATGACTAAGTATCTAAAAGAAGCAGAAGACTATGTCGATGGCGCCTTTTCTTTTAAAGAAAAAACTTGGAGTAAGTCAATTGAGCTCCTACAGAAAAACGGTAAGCCACTTGATTTAAAGTATGAAACAAATCCGCATAGAGTCAATATGACTTTCCCTTTCACTGGCCTCTATGAATTAACCGTCAATGTTGCATCTAAAGGTCAAGATAAGAGTGGTATGCGTGTCATGCTAAATGGCAGAAAGGTCTTCGGTGAGACGATCGAAGGTGCAGAGATAAAGTCATATAAAGTCCCTGTTTTTGCTCGTAAAGGATTTTCGATTCTTATGCTCTATCCAAGTAGAGACGACGCGGCACTGCATACAGATGAAAGGATCAAGCATCCTGTATCGAAACAGATTTTGGCAAAAATCCAAAAAGCTTCAAAGAATCCACCACAGTTAAAGGTGCCGGCTAAGTATAAAAATAATAAGAAAGTCGTAGCTGCCTTTAAGAAAGTGAATCAGGTCGCAAAACGTGCTTATTCAAGTAAGAAAGCCGCTGAGATCTATATGTCTCTTAATCAGATGCCCGACGACTTAGGTCCTATTCAGGGTTTACTGAAAGGGAGCGTCCCGACAAACATCAATAATGGTAGACTTGCTGTACTGCTCGGTATATCGACTAGAGAGGTATTTAAAAAGTGGAGTGACGAAACTGGCGAGGATTTTGGGGAAGACTATTCAAAGTATCGTGTTATTCGAGATGACTTCAAAGCAGCTTATAACAAGCAGCATGGTCATAAAAAAGAAGGCATGGGACGTTTGTTGATAAAGTCGATGAAGCTGACAGGTCCATTCTTGCCAGAGGGAGCTCAGAATCCAGCTCACATACTTTCTAAAAACACTAGTGAGGCATCAGCCGCGAAGATCATTTCTTACTATGCTAAAAAAGCCTTTCGTCGAGATGTGACAAGTGCAGATGTAGAACCATTTATGAGTATTTATAAAGAGACCTATTCTGAGTTAAAGAATAAAGATACGGCTCTAAGAGATGCATTGATAAGTGTGCTTATTTCGCCGAAGTTTCTTATGCACAGTAACTTTATGAGTAAAGGTACGGAAGTGAGTCAGTATCAGCTTGCGTCACGCATGGCTTACTTTTTATGGCAGACAACACCGGACAAAGAGCTACTTTCATTAGCCGCAAAGAATTCTTTAAGTCAAGAGAAGATTCAACAAGTGCAGATTCAACGTATGGTTGCAGACGAACGCTTCCTCGACTTCTGTAAGTCATTCACCGCAGAATGGTTAGATTTAAATAATATCCAAGGAGTGTCGCCATTATTAGAAAAGGCTATGCTTGCTGAACCACAGTTGCTGCTTAAAAGAATATTCACTGAAAATCGAAATATCTTTGAGTTGGTCAACGCAGACTACACTTACTTAAATGAGCTCCTAGCCAAACACTATGATATAGCTGGAGTGAAAGGTCAAAACATGCGCCTTGTTCCTTTAAATACAGCTAAACGTGGAGGCTTACTTACTATGGGGAGTATGCTTTCGGCGACATCGCTCCCAAGCCGAACAAGTCCAGTACAGAGAGGCTCATGGATTGTTGAAACAGTTTTAGGAGAAGAGTTACCACCTCCACCAGATGGCGTTCCAGAGTTGCCGGCAAATGCAGGTAAAGGTAAACTTTCACTCAGACAAGAACTCGAGCAGCACCGCCAAGACCCGAAGTGTTCAGGTTGTCATGACCGCATTGATCCATATGGTTTTGTTCTTGAAAACTACGACAAGATCGGCCGTTGGCGCGACAAAGCAGGTAAGAAGAAGATTGATTCAAAGATGACCCTTAAGTCTGGAGAAGAGTGCAATGATGTCGTCGCATTTAAAGACCACTTACTGAAAATCAGAAAAGGTGATATACGTCGGAACCTTGTTGAAAGAACTTTAAGCTTCGCTCTTGGTCGCAAACTGATGTACTACGATGAACCAGCCATTTTAAAATTGATTGAGAAATTGAAAGCAAATCAAGATAAATCACACGCTTTACTAGAGGGGATAATCAGTTCTTATCCTTTCGAGCATCAAAAGATTCAGGAGGAAGAGTAGATGTCTAAGAATTGGTTAATAAATAGAAGAACTTTACTCAAAGCTTCCGGTGTCTCTATGGCACTACCTTTTTTAGATGTCATGGGTTTAGAGAAAGCTCAAAACAAAGCACCTAAACGCTTTGTTTCGATGTACTTTCCTAACGGTGTTTATCCGACTGCTTGGGAAGCTTCAGGCTCAGGTAAGGGCTATGAACTAAAACAAGTTCTCGAGCCTTTCAATGCGATAAAAGATAAAGTCACAACAATCAAAAACCTTGATCATGGTGGCGGTCATATTTTCAATACGTCAGGCTTTTTAAGTGGTGTTGTGCCAGAGAAGGGGACAAATGCCAGTAAAGTCCTCAGCAAGGCGGTTTCTATAGATCAGATCATTGCTAAGAGAAATGCTCAACAGACTTACCTGCCATCTTTAAACTTGGGCGTTCACCCGCCAGTTCAAGGTAAGTTTGGTGGCGTTCCACGTTCTCACGGCAACTCTATCTCTTGGACTCACTCAGGGAATAAAATAGAACCCGAAATATACCCACAAGCTGCTTTTGATAGCCTCTTTGGTCATAGAAACCCTGAAATGCGCAAGATGTCATCCCGTCGTCAACGCATAATTGACAGTGTTTGGCCTCAGGCAAAAACGATGAGAAAGCAAGTTAGTAAAAGTGATGAACATAAGCTTGAGCAGTATTTCGACAGCGTTCGTGACATAGAAGCAAAGCTAGAGAAGGCAATGAACCCTCCAGCCAAGACTTGGACGCCACTTGTTAATCCAAAGATTTCGAGACCAGCAAGTCCAGAGATACCGGCAAATCACGAAGAGCATGTAAAGCTTATGATGGATATTATCCTATTGGGCCTTTGGACTGACACAACTCGAGTTTCAACTCTTATGCTTGGTGTGAGTATCAGCAAGTTTGATTATGGCTTTTTACCAAATGCTGGAGAGCACCATGCCATGTCGCACCATAGAAATGATGCCAAGAAAATAGAAAGGTATAACAATATCTCGAAATGGTTTTCGCAGATGGCTCTTTACTTGATGCAACGAATGGATGCCGTCGATGAAGGTGGAAGGTCTTTACTCGATAACAGCGCGATCCTTTTTGGTTCAGGTTTAAAAGATGGCAATACTCACGATGGTGAAGACATACCAGTGTTAGTGGCCGGTGGCGCAGGGGGCTCAATTAAGTCTGGACGTCATATCGTCTGTAAGGAAGGGACTAGATACTCAAATCTACTACTGACTTTGCTAAATAAGTTCGATGTGAATTATAAGGATTTGAATGAGACTGGTAGTAAACTTATAAAAGAACTTGCTTAAAATCATATAAAAAATGAGAGTTTTGTAACACTTCTTCGGTTTTGCTGTTTAGCATCAGTAATAATCGAGGAAGAAGATGCGAAGAGTCTTATTTATAAACCTATTAATACCTATTTTAGGTATGTTTGCTGAGCCACCAGGCCACAATGTCGACAACTCAATCAAGCAGTTTGTCGGTAAGTATTGTTATAATTGCCATGATGAAGATGTCCAAAAAGGCAGTGTCCGTTTAGATGACTTGTCTGGATTTATCAAAAATAATGGAACAGCTCAAGTTTGGCAGGATGTCCTAGATGTCTTGAATACTGGAGACATGCCTCCAAAGAAAGCTAAAAAGCAGCCATCTCACAAAGAACTTGCTCATGTGATTGGCAAGTTGACTGAGGACCTTTTAAAGGCGCGCAGAATACTTACAGATCAAGGCGGCGAACTTGTTGTACGTCGTTTAAATAAACTTGAGTATATCAACTCTGTAGCTTCTTTAACGGGAATAAAGTTGCCGGCGCGATTAGTTCCGGATGATGAGAACTCTGAAGACTTTAACACCATGGGTGCAAATCAGTACTTTTCGCCGTCACACATCGAACGTTATATGGAGTTAGGTGAACTTGCCGCGACAAAAATTTTAATAGATGCTTCAGCTAAGAAACGGACTAAGAAAAACTATGTTCGTAAACTTGGTGAGGTCATTAAAAAGCAATTAAGAAAAAATCTCGAGAAGAGAACGGCGAAGTATAAGAAGGCGCTCTTAGTTATAAATGAAGGGCATGACTATAAGAAATATGGCTTTAAAGATGAGCAAGAAGCAAAGCACGCGATTAAAAATCAAACGGGTATAACGACACTTCAAAAGCACTATTTAGAACATGATTCAGTAAAGAAAAAAGGCTTTTTATTGATGCAGCGCGCGCATCATACTGAAAGTATATCCATGACGGCAGATTTTCGTGGGAAGTATATACTGAAAATGAAAATCGCAGCAGAAAAAGGTATGCCAGAAAACAACAAGCACCTTGAAGTGACCCAAAATGACGAGCTTGTTGGTTACTACTATGTTCATGGAACTCTTGAGAAGCCACAAACTCTTAAGATAGAGTTGAGTCCTGAAATAGATGTTAGGAAAATAAATCTGAGAATTAAGCAGAAAGAAAATAACCGTTTACCGAAGACTCATTATCAAACTCGATTGACTAGACGTATAAAGAAAGGCGAATTCATTCCTTCTCTTTGGGTAGATGGCTTAGCCCTAGAAGGTCCTTTTTATGATGATTTTTTCAATAAAAAACGCGATGAGATTTTAGCTGGTATTGAATTAAAGAGAGCTACAGAAAGTCAAATAAAATCTATCTTTTCAAAGTTTGCAAAGAAAGCATTCAGAGGGAAACCTGCAACAAACGATTATATCTCTAAGCTTTATAGAGTGTACAAGCAAGAAGTAGCATTTGGTAAGACAAAGTTACAAGCCTTAGTTAAACCATTTGCGGTTATGTTGACTTCACCAGAGTTCTTATTTCTTGGAGAAGAAAGAAAGGGTAACAAGACAGTTACCATAAGTGGTCGTGAGATGGCGACACGCTTGTCTTATACACTTTGGAAAGAAGCTCCAAGTGATAAATTGTTATTTTATGGAGATGATTTACTAAATAACAAAGACATACTTTCAAACCAAATAGATGAGATGATGAACGATCCACGCTTCAAATTTTTTGTCGAAGAGTATTTTGGTCAGTGGCTCCACATTCAGAAATTTGATCATTTAGCATTCTCTAAAAGTATCTTTCCAGACTTCGATCAAGGTTTGATCCTTTCGGCTCGTCAAGAGATCTTTGAATTCATTCATACGGTGATTAAGGAAGAATTACCTTTAAGGCACCTCATAGACTCTGACTTTACTGTAGCCAATGGTATGATTGCGAATTACTACAATTTTCCAAATGTAACTGGCAATGCTTTTCAAAAGGTCAAACTCACAGGAATTCATCGTCAAAGAGGAGGTTTGTTAGGGAAAGTCGCCATACAAGCAATGGGCTCAACAGGCGAGCGCACATCTCCAGTTGAACGCGGAGCTTTTATACTTAGAAAGTTTTTAAATTCGCCGCCACCACCGCCACCACCGAATGTACCACAGTTAGATATAAAGAATCGCCGACTAAGTATTTCAGATAAGCTTCAGAAACATAATGAAATAGCACAGTGTAACTCATGTCACAAGAAGATGGATCCACTTGGATTGGCGATGGAGAACTTCGATGCAATTGGCCGTTGGGTTAAGCTTTCAGGTAAGAGAAAGAAGCAGTTAGCTGGTGCTATGCCAGATGGCACAAAGTTCGCCGACTTTGCAAGTATGAAGCAAGAGCTGTTGAAGAATCAAGACAAAATGGTCGAGTCGATGATTGAAGGCTTGATCAAGTATGGCCTTGGTCGAGAGCAAGAGTTTTCAGATCAGGACTTTGTTGAAGAACTTTTGTCTGAAGCTAAAAAGAACGATTATCGCTTTAAGCCTTTATTAAAGGCATTTTTAACTAGTAAGCAGTTTACCCAGAAATGAGTTTAGTTATGAATAGAAGAAATTTTTTATACGCCTCCGGCTTATCTTTGATCTTGCCAAACCTAGAATCGTTTGGCAGTACTGCTAGCAAAAAAGCCTTTGATAAAATGGTCTTTTTAGGAGTTGGCTTTGGTTTTACAGAGAGCATATATCCAACAACTTTTGGCATAGACTACAAGTTCACAAAGTTGTTGCAGCCACTAGCTAAACATAAGCAAGATATGACCATTATTAGTAATCTTTGGCACCAGTACTCACGAGACCCGCATGCAGGCTGCACGTCCTACTTAACAGGTGCAAATGTCGATGGCACTCCAGGCAAAAGGTTTGCGAACACCATCTCATGTGACCAAGTAGCAGCTAAGTACTTGGGGCAGAGTACACGTTACACTTCTTTGCAACTAACAGCTCAGGATAAAAACTCTTTCTCAGGTTATGGGAAAGGCTTATCTTTATCTTGGGATGAAAATGGAAAACCTGTTTCAGGAATAAATGATCCATCGCGATTGTATGCTCAGCTTTTTGGTGGAGAGAAGACTTCGTATAAAGAGAAGCTTGCTATCTTAAAACAGAAAAAAAGTATACTGGATACTTTTACGTCAAATCTCAAAAGCCTAAGTAGTAAAGCGAGTAAGGTAGATAGAGAAAAGCTTTCAGAGTACTCTCAGTCTGTTAGAGATATAGAACGTGCCATTCAAAAAGAGAAAATGTGGTCAAATGAGCCTAAACCCAAAGTTAATTATGCTCAGCCAGCCAAGAAACTAGACGGCGTCACAGAAATGAAAACTGTCTATGACCTTATAACTCTCGCACTTCAGACAGACTCAACCCGAGTTATAAGTTACCGCCAGCCACTTAAGAATATTCTCAGTGGTTTGGGTATTTCCTATGATGGTCACCAGTTAAGTCACTACCATGGCTCTGATCCGAGAACGGCTGCTTCAGAGAAAAAAGACTTGAAGATGATGGAACTTTTTTCTTACTTTATCGATAGGCTGAAAACAGTTAAAGAAGTAGACGGTAGTCGTCTTTTTGATAACACTTTGGTGAGTTACGGTGGCAACCTTAGAACAGGACATATGCTCAAAGATGTACCAGCCTTTATAACTGGAAATGTCGGCTCAAAGCTAAAGCATGGGCGACATATAAAGATGCCAAAAGAAACAGCTCTTTGCAATCTTTGGCTAAGTTTACTTAAAAGCTGCAATGTACCGGTTGATTCATTTGGCGATAGTACGGGTGAAATAAAAGAATTATACCAGTCATCATAGTAAACGTACTCTATCGAAGATACTCAAAGGAAGGCTTTTTAGCCTTCCTTTTTTATTGGGGCAATAGTCATAAAACATAAAAATGTTTTTTTGCAAAAATATTCTCTTAGATGTAACAGGCCAATAAACTCTTTGTTTATCTATAGTGGATACGTAATATATCTGATACATACACATACATACACACACACACCAGATGGTGACGGAGAGTCTTCTTCGTCACCATTTTTTTTGAGCCATGTAACAGAGTGTTTTATCTTTTGTTTTATATCTTTAAGTGTGGTTAAAGATGGAAGATTATGAAAAATATTTTATGTAAAAAGTTTACCCTTATAGAACTGTTAGTGGTTGTGGCAATAATCGGGGTGTTGATGACTTTATTGATGCCAAGTCTTGGACGAGCTCGTTCTGTTGCCCAAAAGGCTGTTTGTACCAGTAATCTTAAACAAGCGGGGGTAGCTGTTTACAGTTATGCCAGTGATGGTGATGGCTATATATGTACAAATATCTTCGTAAATACTGCAACGGGAAGACCCATTTATGAAAACAGTGTTTTTAAAGGACGCTTTCATAATGATCAGCAAGGTTACTTGGAACCATACCTAGGAGTTGCGACTCAAGTTTATAATTGCCCAGGTTCAAATCATCCAGAAAACTTTGGATCACGTCCAACTCATACAACACAACAAGGTGTTTATGCTGGCTTTACGAATTTTAATTTCTCAGTAAGGAAAATTGACAAAAACTGGATTAATGGGCCAGGTCAAGATGTACAAAGAAACTGGACTGATTTTGATATGACTCCAATTATGTCAGACCCTGTTTTAGATTACACTACTTGGGGAGGAACCTGGAACAATGAAGATTCTGTTATTCATGACAATACAGGGACTATACCAGTCTTAATACTGGATGGACGAGTCCACTTATTTAACAGATCAAAGTATCCTGTATTATGGCCAAGGCTTCCATGGAACTATGCTTATATCATGGATGACCTTTTACAGCAGATTAATTAGTCAGATTTATTGAAAAGTAAGATTCCACAAACAAACGCTATGATTTATATAAACTGATTTACCGTAAGCATTCTACTGATTGTTATGCTTTCGAAAATTTTCTTAAGCTGAAGTTTTCAGGTATTTTAGTTTGAGCCCCTTGTGTATAAATTGTGTTGTTTGTGAGAAATATGAAAAAATTTACTTTAATCGAGCTACTTATTGTAGTTGCCATCATTGCCTTACTCGTATCTTTATTGTTACCTTCCTTGCATAAGTCTAGAGAACTAGCTATACGTGCTGTCTGTTTGAGTAATATCTCTCAATTACAAAAAGCATCGAGCTTGTATGCCATTGGAAATAATCGGCAGTTACCTCGAGGTCATAAGTTTCGAAATCAAGACGATCCCGAGGTTTTAAGAGGGGTTAACCCAGATACATACGATTTACTAAAAGATCAGTACCTTGGTGGCGAAGACTCAGCATTTAGCTGCCCAAACTTACCAGAGTATCCAAACTATTTCGAACAAGGCGGTGGTTGGGTAAGACTGGGTTATATATACACAGGTAATAAAAATGAACTAAACAGTCGTCTATCTCAGCAAAACTATGCCTATCCAGACCGAATAGATGAGCAGCCAGATGTGCCACTTTGGGCAGACTCTTTAGTTTGGACGCCTAACACAAGTTGGAAGTTTTCAGTGGCTCCTCATACAGAGTCTGGTGGACTAGTGGGTAAAGAAGCTGATACACATCCATCTCTTTATGGTAATGAAGGCGGAAACTTTGTTTATCCAGATGGCGCAGGTCGATGGTACAATAATAGTAAACTAAGAAGGTTTGAAGCTCACACAAACTTTGGAAGTAGCAGTGTCTGGGCTTTGTTGCCAGATACAGTTCCTTGGTAGTCCCTTTAACTCAGTATTCACTCTGAATGCCCTAAAGTTTTGATAAATATTTAAAATACTGTAACAGTCACATAAAGTTTTTGTTCTATATCGGTAATTAACTGGTGTGTTTGATTATTTGTTACGTATAAAACTGTTTATGCCATCTTTGTATACATGGTGCCAGCGGCATAATTTTAGCGTACAATTAACTTATATACAGTTATAAATAATCTCCTGGTGTAAAGTTATTGTATGGATGAAAGTAAAAATACGCGGTACACGCTGCTGCAAAAGCTACAAAGTTCTGAAGGTGAAGACTGTTGGGATGAATTCGTAAAATACTACGAAGGGTACATCTATGTCGTCATTCGCAACTTCAATATAGAAGTGGAAGACAGCGAGGAGCTTCTTCAGGATGTTCTAGTAAAGATTTGGAAGAACTTATCTACTTACAGTTATGACCGGGACAAGTGTCGCTTTAGGACTTGGCTTTGTGTGGTCATCCGAAATACGGTTTATAACTTCCTCGGTAAAAAGTCGAGTCGTAACTCTAAGCAAAATGTTTCCTACGATCTAGCTCTAGAAAAACTCAATCTTATAACAGATGCTGAGATAGATAAGATCTCAGAGCACGAGTGGCAAAACTATGTCGCTAACATGGCTTGGGAAAACATAAAAAGTGACTTTTCTGAACTTAGCAGGAACTTGTTTGAAGAGAGCTTAAATGATGAAGATAAGCCCAACTCAGAACTCGCCGAAAAGTTTGGTGTGGCCGAAAGCAGTGTACGTGTTTATAAAATGCGCGTCAGAAAAGCCATGTACAAAGAGATAGTTCGCTTAAATAATGAACTTGGTGGATAATCCAAAGTGAGGAAAGAGGAAAACTTTAAGAAGAACATTGGGTCTTTGTTTAACGAAGCCTACGATGTTGAGTCTACTCCTTTACTCAATTCCCTAAAAGCCCAGCACGAGCACTTCGCCGATATAAGTAAGTACAGCGAAGGCGGCCTCAAAATCATTCACTTATGTCACGACTGTAGAACCAATCGTCGTGTTGCTATGGCAACTTTAAAAGATGACCATGACCCTCAAAAAGTAGAAGCATTTATTCGAGAAGCAAAGCTCAATGCAGCCTTGCAGCATCCAAATATAGTCCCTGTCTATGAAATAGGGATCGATGATGAAAGTCCTTGGTTTACCATGAAGTTTATCGCAGGTCGTTCTTTGGAAGAGCTACTCGATGAACTACTTGATAATAAAGAAAATGAACTTTCCGACTTAAACTCAAGATTAGATGTTTTTATAAAGATCTGTGATGCTATTTCTTATGCACACTCACTAGGTGTCCTTCATTTAGATATAAAACCAGCAAATATCCGCATCAGTAACTATGGCGATGTTGTCGTCTGTGACTGGGGCCTTGCAGATGTTATTTCCTCAGAGTGTGACGAGTCGCTCTTAGAGTATTGCTCTCTAGTTGAGTATGACCTGACGACATTAACTGTTGATGGAAATGTTAAAGGCACTCTGGGGTACATGTCTCCTGAGCAAACCTCGAAAACTAAAGTTAGGAAAGGAACTCATACAGATGTCTTTTCACTTGGTGCTGTTCTATACTCACTCCTAACATTTCATAAAGCTTTTACAGGTAAGAGCTTTACAGAAGTCATTGATAAGACTGCAAAGTGCGATTTTCCTCGACCGTCTTTTTATTCTCCAGAAGTTCCACAGTCCTTAGAAGCTGTTTGTTTAAAGGCGATGTCTTTAAATATAGAAGATCGATATACGACAGTTGCTGACCTTAAAAAGGAGATTGTTAATTACCGAAATGGCTTTGCAACAAATGCCGAAAATGCATCTTTGCTTAAGGCCCTTCAGCTTTTTTACCTTCGTCATAAAACCGTCAGTCTTATATCTTCATTTACTTTGATACTAATCATTGTCTTAGGTGTGCTCGCCTTAAATCACCTCAGTTTAACTAGAAAAAATGCCATACAACTTGCCGAGAAATTAAGCATTGAAGCAGAGTATCATCGCAAGATAAATAAGGATGCCGCGCCATTGTTCTTGGAAAATGCCAAAGCCGCCTTTAAAGGGAATGCCTTAGACGATTGCTTAAACTTTTGTAAGAGTGTTACAGAGCTCGATGAATCTATTTTGGAGGCTTGGGAACTAAAGGCTAAAGTATACTTTGTTTATGGAGATTTAGAAAAGTCTGCAGAGGCATTTCGAAATGCAAAAATAAAAACTGAACTAAGTGAACTAGCTACAGAGTACTTAACGAAAGTTCCCAAAGTAGATAAGCTTAAAATAGAGGATTATTTGCGTTTGATGAAGGCCGCTTTTAGCATTCGTGACTTTGACGTATTTGGGAAAATGACTAATTATCAATGTTTCTCAAAAGAATTAAGTCTTGAAGATCGAGTCACTTTTGTAAAAGGCGAGATCCGTATTCGTCATTATAGAAAAATGAAGAACGAAAAGTTCATGTTTAAGTTTGATCCAGAAACTGGCCACTTAGATTTATCTGATAATAAATGGCTCAATACAGTTTTATGTTTACAGAACTTCCCCGCAAAGTCAGTCGACCTTTCAAATACATCTGTAACAAATGGTATAGGTTTGCGAGCTCAGACACTAGAGAGTTTAAATATAAGCCATACAAATATGATCGAACTTCAAAGCTTAGAGTGTGATGGTTTAAAAGAATTGATCGTAGCGAATACAGGAGTTTCAAACTTGAGCCCTATTGCTCATTTTCCGATCGAAAAGCTAGATATACGCAATACCGGCGTGAGAAACCTTCGTAGCTTAAGTTTATTCAAGAAGCTTAAAGTTGTTCATGTTTCAACCCTTCAATTTGGTAAGGATGAATTAAAGAAAATTCCTTCCCATATAAAAGTCATAGTCGGCGCTAAATAAACCTTTCAGAATTATCCTTTCTCGAAGTTTTTCATCTTTTTTCAATTACCTAGTACAGATCTATCATCGAAGCTCGTTCTACCTATTAGTTTTTCATAACGCACACAGTAGAAAGTCCTGGTTTATCCAGGGCTTTTTATTTTTAAAGGTAGGAGAGGCCACATGTGTTTTAAAGTTTTTATATCAGTTCTATTTATCATCCCGATACTATTTGCCGATGACTTGGAGAAAGAGAAGTGGATTTCTCTTTTTAATGGAAAAGACCTTTCTGGTTGGGAAGTCTTCGTAAGAGGGCAAGAACCTCTGAAAGATGCTCAAAACTATTTCCAAGTTCATAAAGGGAATATGCACTTTTATAAAGATGTAGAAGCAGGTGATAAAGTAGAGTGGGCTGTCATTCAAAGTAAAGAAAGTTTCACTCACTATAAGCTTCGTTTTGAGTACAAGTGGGGGCCTAAACGCTTTGCTCCACGAGATAAGGTCAAAAAAGACTCCGGTTTATTGATTCATTGTTATGAAGCAGATCGCTCAAAGTGGTTAAGCAGAGGGGCTTGGCCTAACTCAGTAGAGTGTCAGATCCAAGAGACAGATACAGGTGATTTGCACCTAGTTGGCACCAAGGCATCTGTGAATGTCGGCGGTGAGCTTTTTAAAAGGGATAATCGCCAATTTCCACGCTTCAGTCAGAAGCCAGGACAAAAGCTAGAAAGAGTCAAAAGGGTTCTAAGAGAAAGTCAGGTAGATGAACTCTACAAGTGGAACCAAGTCGAAGCAGAGGTTCTCGGCGATAAAGCAAGCTTTTGGGTAAATGGACGTTTAGTCATGGCAGTTACCGACATGAAAAAACCTTTTGAGCTAAACGGCCAAGTCATTTGGCAAACACTTGATTATGGTAAGATCGCTTTTCAGTGTGAAGGTGCCGAAATACTCTATAAAAATATCGAAATTCTGCCTTTGTCAGAATGTTTAGAAGCAAAAAAATAGATTCCTAGTACAGAAGACTCAATCGAACACGTTCTACTTAAAAATCTCCTTGGAGAGTACACATAGCACTGAGGCTTACTGGCTTATTGGTCAGTAAGCTTTTTACAAACAAAGGATACTTTATGTTGAAGAACGTTTTACTTCTCACTCTTTTTCTTTTGAGTTCTTTATCTGCAGAAGATAAAGAGAAATGGATTCCACTTTTTAATGGTAAGGACCTTACCGGCTGGGAAGTTTTTGTGAGGAACTCACCAAGCTATACCGATGAGAAAAAGTATTTCCAAGTTCACAGTGGAAATATGCATTTTTATAAAGACAGCTCAACAGATGTCAAACAAGAGTTTGGTGTTATTCAGACCAAAAAAGAATTTTCTCATTATAAACTTCGCTTTGAGTACCTATGGGGAACTAAAAGATTTAAGCCAAGACATAAAAGACTTCGTGACACAGGCTTATTAATTCATGCTCATGAAGAAGATCGTTCTAAGTGGAGAATGAACGCATGGCCTATTTCAATTGAGTGTCAGATCCAAGAGACAGATGTCGGTGATCTACACTTTGTCGGTACCAATGCAAGTACAATGGTAAGTGATGAAATGTTCTTTCGAGGACTTAGAAAGCAACCAGTACATTCTCCTAAAGGAACTAAAAGGTTCGATGGCAAAATAGGTAACCGTGTTCTGAAGTATCGCCAGCACGATAAACTCTACAATTGGAATGTAATCGAAGCAGAAGTCATGGGCGATAGAGCCAAGTTTTACTGCAATGGAGAATATGTTATGGAAGTTTTCGATATGAAGAAACCTGTGGTCATCAACGGTCAGACTGTTTGGCAGCCATTAACTAAAGGCAAGATCTCATTTCAACTAGAAGGTGCTGAAGTGATGTACCGAAATATAGAAATACAACTCATGCCAGAAGACATAAACAATAAGAAGAAATAGAGAATGAGACTTTTGATTCTATTCTTTATTCTGACCTGTTCCCTTTTTGCCGAACCAGAACTTAAACCACTAAAAGGCTTCGAGGCCAAATCATACTCGAGTTCATGGACGATTGGTCATGGTGTCTGGAAAGTTGAAGAGGGGATTCTATCTGGGTTGGAACTAGAAGAGTCGAATCACTCTGCAGGAACAGGGATAAACCATCCTTGTTCCCATGGAGTCATTTCTCTTGAATTCAATTTAGCCAAGGCGGAGTTCGTTCAGCTCGTAATGGATGAACTAAAAGGAAAGAAAGACCACCGGTTTAAATTACGGATTTATAAAACTGGTGACATGAAGATAAATGCCGGTTCAAAAAGAAATAAAACTATGAAAGCTATGGGGCCTATGGTGAATATAACTAACTTCAATAGCGATGCTTGGCACAAGCTCAAAGTTGTCTATAAAGGCCAAAGTATCAAAGCTTATATAGACGGTAAGCTTATAAATAAAGTGACTGCACCCAAAGATTTTGCTCGTCCTAAAAACCGCATGAGTCTAAATGTTAAAGGTTTTGCTCTGTTTAAGAACTTTTTGTACACGCCATACGAATAAGATTTGTATATAAAAAACTCAGTAGTTTATTGTCTCGTGATCGAAATTAACTAGTGAGTATTATAGGTATGCGTCTTCTATTATTGAGTTTTTTATTCATCTTCTCGAGTCTTGCTCAGGAAAGTTCTCCTGTTATAGCCGATGGCGAAAAGCCAGTTTTTATCTCTAAAGAGTTTAAGTTTACTGAAGGTCCTGCTGTTGATAAAGACGGCAATGTTTATTTTACGGACCAACCTAATAATCGTATCATGAAGTATTCGGTCGATGGTAAGCTTTCTACATTTATGCAGCCTAGTGGTCGTTCAAATGGTCTTTTCTTTAGAGGTGAAAAATTGATCGCTTGTGCTGATGCCGATAACGAGATGTGGGAAATAGACGTAAAGACTAAAGACAAAAAAGTCATCATCAAAAACTATAAAGGTAAACGCCTCAACGCACCAAACGATGTTTGGATTGCACCAAATGGAGGTCTTTACTTTAGCGATCCGTTTTATAAAAGAACGTGGTGGAAGCATAAGAAGTCAGAACAAGATACTGAAGCCGTTTACTACCAAGCACCGGGATCGAAAGAGATCGTTAGAGTGGCTGCGAACTTCAAGCGTCCCAATGGTCTAGTTGGAACTCCAGACGGCAAGCACATGTTTATTACAGATATAGGCGATAAGAAGACGTATAAGTATGACATCCAAGAAGACGGTTCTTTGGCCAACCGTCGCTTATTCTGTAGTATGGGTTGTGACGGTATGACTTTAGACAATCAAGGTAACCTGTATATGGCAGCTCTTGGTGTTCACGTTTTTGATAAAGATGGCAAGAAGATCGAGCATATCAAAATCAAAGGCTGGAATGCAAATGTCTGTTTCGGTGGCAAAGATATGGATACGCTCTTCATCACCGCTAAAGAAAGTTTTATTTCCGTGAAGATGAAAGTTAAAGGCGTTCGTTAAACCTCTTACTTTTTATGTTTTTTACAAAGCCTCGGCATTTGCCGGGGCTTTTTTGTTTTTTACTTAATTAATCATGTATATTTTAAGAAAAGAATCATGATGTTTATGTGTATATTTAAAAATAAATTTAATAATTAGATCATTTTTATTTTCTTGCGTAAGATTTTCATTGTCGTAGCTATGTTAGCATGAAATGTAGTTTGAGTTAGTTATTCTTAGTATGAATATTGATTTTTAAATTTAATAATCAAATCACTTGTATTAAGTAAATAGTCGTCTTAATGTTTTGGATAATTTAATAAATAGCTCATTTCCTTTAGCGTGTGAGGTATATTTTGCGAAATAGCTTCATATATAAGATTAAATAATCTCTTAGGATATAAACTTCGTATGAATAGTATTGAGAATAAGACAGCTTTAAATCGTCGTGAAATGCTTGTCGGGTCTATGGCAGCATTAGCAGCTTCTTCTTGTGTAGCAGCTACACCAAAGAATGAACTAAAGATTTCCCTAGCACAGTATTCTTTACACCGTAGTCTTTTTGGACGTGATGGCTATAAGAAAATGGATTCGCTCGATTTCCCAAAAGTAACTCGTAGTATGGGAATCGAAGCAGTTGAGTATGTTGGTCACTTCTTCCCGGGCGGAAATCCAGATGTAAAATTTTCAGAAGAAATGCTTAAAAGGTCTAAAGACTATGGCGTTAAAAACCTTTTAATCATGGTTGATAAAAAAGGTGATTTGGGTGATCCAAACAACAAGCGCCGTGATAAAGCTGTAGAAAATCATAAAAGATGGGTTGAGGCAGCGGCAATTCTTGGTTGTTCTAGTATCCGAGTAAACGCTCGTAGTAAAGGTAACCCTTCGACTCAAAGAAAGCTGATGGCTGATGGCCTTAGAAAACTTTGTGATTTTGGTGATAAGCATAACATTGACATCATCATGGAGAATCATGGTGGTCTTTCTTCAAATGGCAAATGGTTGAGCTCTGTAGTTGTCGAAACAAATCACCCGCGTTGTGGTACTTTGCCAGACTTTGGTAACTTTTGGGACTTTAGAAAAAAGGTTCTGATCGACCCATATGAAGGTGTGAAGGCGATGTTGCCACATGCCAAAGCAGTAAGTGCAAAAACTTACGATCTGGTGCCAGGTAGCAAATACACTGTTGTTCATCCGAGATACAAGTACGAGATAGACTTTGAACGCATGATGAAGCTCACTTTTGAAAGTGGCTACAACGGTTACATCGGTATCGAATATGAAGGCACAAACCCTCAAAAAGATGAAAAGTTTGGCATAGTCATGTCAAAGAAAATGATCGAAACTCTTTGGGCAAAGTATCAATCTTAAAATTGGCGCCCTTGTTAGGAATAATTAATTAAACTAAAGAAGTGAACTATGAAATACATACTAGTTAGTCTATTCGTCATCTGTCAGTTTTTGTCTGCACAAGACCAAGCTGTCGTTACTAAACCAAAACCTTTAGGTTTGGAGATATTCGCCAAAGGTGCTACTTGGCAGCAACTGAGCAGTGGTCACGCTGGTTGTGAAGGCACACAGTGGATTGTTGAAGATGGCGTACCAACTTTGTTTTATGCAGCTCACCATGACTTGCTAGCTTATAAGTGGACAGAGAAGGGTGGACTAACTACTTGGCGCGATGACAATCCAGAAGGCACATCTTTTAGACCAGATGGCAAAGGTGGTTATATCGTTGTTGAGCAGATGACTCGTCGTTTAGTTCGTTGGGGTAAAGATGCGAAGGTTAGCGAAGTTCTTGCTGACAACTTTGAAGGCAAAAAGCTAAACCGTCCAAATGACGCAAGAGTAAGATCTGACCAGACTGTTTGGTTTACAGATCCAGCTTTCATGTTCAGAACAAGAAAGCAAGATAAGCGTGAGTTAAAAGGCCAGTATGTATTTCGTTATGACCTTAAGACTAAAAAGCTTTCTGCTGTAATCAAAGACACTAAAACTCCAAATGGTATAACGTTTTCACCAGATGAAAGAACTCTATTTATCGGTGACAAAGGAACTATCTTTAAGTGGAGTGTTAGTGAAAGTGGTGATGTCGCAGATAAGTCAGTATTCTTCGCAAAGATTCCAGGTCTTGACGGTCTAACATTTGACCCACAAGGTCGTCTTTGGGCTTGTGCTAAAGATTCCATCTTTATCATAAGCAAAGATGGTAAAAAGATTGGTACTATCAATACTCCAGGCAAGCCAACTTCAATTGACTTCTCTAAAGAAGCGAACATGGTTGCTATAACGACTCGCGATGCATCATATGTAGTAAAACTAAAATAGTTTTAGTTTATATCTAGTTTAAAAGCCGGGACACGATCCCGGCTTTTTTGTGTCCATTACTAAAAGATTTATAGAAGTACATCTTTATGAGTTTAGCACTTTCAACACCAGTAAGCTTAAAGTTTAGATCTTGGGATTTATATGTTAAGCGATTTAGGTATAAAGCAATTCTATAAAACTATTTTAACTAATCATTGTAAATGGTTTAACTAAGAAAGTAGCCTGGCGAACCAGACTACTTCTATGTGTGCGTGTGTGTGAAAAAATTATTGTTCTGGGTCCCAGAAGGTGTCAGTAGAATTTGATTTAGTCAGTAAAAAACTTGCTGTTTTTGCAACTCCATGACCGTCGATGTAGATGACGTTAGCTTTAAGCAGGTGCCGAGCGATATTATTTTCATTTATATCATCAAGAAGATACTCATTTTTCATGGTCTTATGGCTTACTTGTTTCCACCATTTATATGAATCTGTGAGTAGTGCAGTTTCACTACCGGTAGCCTTATCTATCGATTTACCCGCACTGCCAAATTCACTACCGGTTAAGTTTGAGTTCATCGAAACATTTATTTTACCGGTACTGGATTGTTTAGTACCGTTTGGACACTTCATAACAAGTGAGTATTGTGCACCTTCAGCGGCGGTCATATAGCCATCCATGATTTTATCTGGCCAATGATTGTTGTCATCGGTATAGGAAGGCATGTGGCCGTTGAAGTCGATAGCGTAACTAAGAGCTGACAGAGCAACCTGCTTTTGGTTACTTAGACAGACTGCTTGCTGTGCTTTCAATCTGGCTTTACTTACACTTGGTAGTAGAAGACTCGATAATATACCGATAATTGCTACGACCACGAGTAGTTCAATCAATGTAAAGTTTTTTAGTTTCATGAACAGTTCCATAGTTACTTACTAATAAAAAGTCCTAAGATTATTAGATTCTGACAAATTAATTTTTTAAATAATACTTTTCAGTGAAATACCTCAAATCGTTTCCGTTAATTGTTGATTATAAAATATGAATTCATGAAAATTTCATATAAAAAACATTTATTGTGTGTCAGGTATTTCCTCACTCATCAAAGTGTTTATAGAAACTGAATTTACAGGACCCTTTAAATGTTAAGAAAATTTACTTTGATCGAGTTGATCGTTGTTATAAGTATTCTCGGTATTTTACTTTCAATACTATTGCCATCTTTAGTGAACTCGCGTGAAAGAGCGAGATTACTTGTATGCACAAGTAACCTAAAGCAAATCAGTGTTTTGAAAACTATCTATGGGCAGTCAAATAATGGTTACTTACCCATTTACAGAACAGGAATACGATCTCATCATAATATTTGGGGGAAGGATAAAATTGGTCTGGAGCGGTCATTAGCACCCTATATGAACGTAGATGTTTCCAGTAATTACCTTAAGGCAACAGGCAGCGATATATTTATGTGTCCATCAGCACCAGTAAAGTTTATCCAATCAACCTTTAAGTATGAATGGTTTGAAGATAGCAATATAGGTTCTTACATGAATACTTATGAGGGGCTTTATTATCATTATGCGGCATCTACAGCAAATACTGCTTTAGCTAACCCAAGTAAAAAGATTCTACAAACCACGTCCTATGCAAACCCCGAGCAACATCCTTTCCAATGGTGCTCGAGAAGGCAAGCTCCAGTTTGGAAGGAATTGAGCTCGACTCAAGGAAATAACTTATTGGCAGCAGCAAGTTGGCACTCAAGAAATGACTTCGCGCCACGACCAACGGTGTTTTTAGATAACCATGTACGGATATTGAAAAGCCCTACTTATACAAAACATGGAAGGCAGGAAATAATGCACTCTGGTTCAGGCTACTACCTCAGACTACTTGAACATGAAGTTGATGAATTTTAGGAAATAGAACATTTTTTTAATAAACCCCTTACATTAATCTTATATTTGGAGACTGTATGTCTAGATTATTTAAACCCGTTTTTCTTTTGATGCTTTTAAGCATTGTTAATTTGGCTGCTGAGATAAAGCTTGCCGGGATGTTTAGCGATAATATGGTTTTACAGAGAGGGAAACCCATAATTATCTGGGGCTGGGCAGCTCCACGTGAAAGAGTGGATATATCTTTTGCAGGGGAAAAAAACATAAGAAAGCTGACTCAAAGGGCTACTGGGAGATTGAGCTAAAAGCTCAAAAAGCAAATTCAAAACCCCAAACTATGAAAGTAGGTGAAGTTCAATTAAAGAATATTTTAATTGGCGATGTTTGGTTGGGCTCAGGTCAGTCAAACATGGAGTTTAGGTTTGGTTTCTCTACTGGAGCGAGAGAGAAGATAAAGAATATAAAGCATGACTCCATACGTCTTTTTCAAGTTCCAAAGTTAAAGAGCTCAACGCCTTTGAACAATGTAGATGCTACTTGGCAAACCTGCACAAAGTTATCAATCGTAAAGTTTTCAGCAGTGCTGTTTTACTTTGGTGAAAAAATTAATAAGGAGGAGAGGGTTCCAGTAGGACTGATTAATTCATCTTATGGAGGCTCACCTATAGAGCAGTGGTTAGTTGGTTCTGGCAGTATGTATAATGGCATGATGGCCCCTTTTCATAAGATACCCATTAAAGGTCTTTTATGGTACCAGGGAGAATCAAATGTGATGAGAAAGAACGGCATGACTTACTTTAATAAACAAAAGAAGTTGATTGAAGGATTAAGAGACAAATGGGACAATCAAAACTTACCTTTTTACTATGTTCAAATAGCTCCTTGGTCAGGTAAGAAGTATTTAGAAGGGCAGCTACCAGCGTTTTGGGAAGCGCAATCTAAGGCTCTTTCTATACCTTCAACAGGCATGGCGGTTGCCACGGATTTAGTGCCTAATATTTCAGATATACATCCTAAAATGAAAAAAGAGGTTGGGGAAAGATTGGCCTTGTGGGCGTTGGCTAAAACATATGCTCATAAGATAAATTATTCAGGTCCGCATTATAAGTCGATGCAAGTGTTGGGGAACAAAATCATTTTATCCTTTAGTCATTTTGGAAAAGGCTTAGATTCGCGTGATGGTAAAGCTTTAAGCGAATTTCAAATATGCGGTCGAGATGGAAAGTTTATTGACGCTAAAGCTACTATAAAAGGCAATAAGGTAATTGTTGAGTCTCCAACTGTTAAGTCTCCAAGAAATGTTCGCTTCGGATGGCACAAAGAAGCAAATCCAAACTTAGTAAACAAAGACGGACTTCCTGCAGCTCCTTTTAAAACAGACAATTGGCAAGGCTTTATCGAACAATAGAAACAGTTTTTTTTGCAGTCGATACCCCAAGTAGATATATTAGTTGCGTGAGGAAAGCAGTTAATTGTTGAATATTAGGTTCGGGGAAAGTCCTTTATGCAGAAGAAATTTACTCTTATAGAGTTACTCGTTGTTGTGAGTATCCTTGGTATTCTAGTTTCAGTTTTATTGCCATCTTTGGTTAATGCCCGTGAAAAAGCGAGGCAGTCAGTTTGTGTTAGCAATATTAGACAAATAAGTGTTATGAAGACTATTTACAGTCAGTCAAATAGTGATTATCTGCCAGTCTATAGAGCCGGCAAAGGTTCGACACATAATGTTTGGGGGAAAGATAAAATAGGTTTGGAACGTGCTCTTGGGGCTGTATCAAAAGGTACAGCCCCTTCTTTTTAATTTTTTGACCTTAAGTAATTTTCTATTTTATGCCTTTAAGTCTTCCTGAGAGGCCAGTTAAAGCGTTTCTATCCTTTTTCAGCTCATATCCCCCTTGACTCTTA
>JAJPOQ010000046.1 GCA_021232515.1 Lentisphaeraceae bacterium | reverse complement strand
AGAGTCAAGGGGGATATGAGCTGAAAAAGGATAGAAACGCTTTAACTGGCCTCTCAGGAAGACTTAAAGGCATAAAATAGAAAATTACTTAAGGTCAAAAAATTAAAAAGAAGGGGCTGTACCTTTTGATACAGCCCCTGTTGTTCATAACTTGTGACTTTCCCCTTAAAGAAGATCTTACTTTCTTTTGCCTGTTTACATAAGTGTTTAGTATCCCATAAAGCGTATCCACCAAATAACTTTAGAGATAAAAAGAAAAGAGTGATAAATATTATATGCTTCATGATGTTCCCGCTAAACTATTTAATCTTGAGAAATTTGTAGTTAGACCAATCAATTTTTAGCTGTTCTTGATACAGTTTCCCAAACGCCCAATGCTTTGATTAAAATATCAGAGGTTTCTTAGACTGCAAATAATGATATTTGAAGTTTGTCGCTGAAGTAAGTGTTTAAGAATGCTCTTTCATGAGCTTTTGAGCTGCGAGAAATATTTCTTTCCTTAGAGAAAGTGGCTCAATGATTCTTACTTCTCCATTGAAGGAACTAACCCAGGATTTGATGGCTAGTTCAGGGACATCAGTAAAGCTTATTTCTAGTTCGCCATTTTCAGTAAACGTCGATTTTTGGTTTTGGAACCACTCTCGGTCGCTGACATAGTCTGCAACTTTGGGACTGCAAACAGCTGTGACCTTTGCCAGTTTTTTATAGTTGAAGAACGAGCCTTTTTTAAGTTCTTCGACGACTTTTTTAGAGCGCTTGAAGTAGCTGTCGGTGTTTTCCACTTTTAGAAATTTATGGAGAGAGAAGTTTCTGAAATCTTCACGCTTATAACACCAAGCTCGACAGTACCAGATTTTTTCTGAGAGGAATAGAGCATGTATGTCTAGTTTGCGGCTCTCAGCTTCTGATCGTTGAGTCTTTCTATAGCTAGTTTCAACGGTCTGACACTCTTTCCAGGCTTCGATTATTTTTTCAGAGATGTTTTCGTCTATTTGAGTGACACTGCCAGTTGCACAGATGACGGATCCAAGAATGTCGCTGCTGACTGAGTCGTCATCGCTCACAGTAAGTTGGACTTCATTTCCCGTTTCAAGGTGTTCTTTAAGGCAGGGAAGTAAGCTGTTCTCTGAGATTTTCCGAGTAAAGAGTTCTGCAAATAGTTCGTCTCCACTCAAAGCAACTTCGGGGAAGTTCCAGTCTGGCATGTAGAGGAAGTAGCCTTTTTCTGTTGGATCGTACTCGAGCGGAGCATTGTAGTAACTCTTGAGGTACTCAACATCACGTTTTATCGTTTTAGATGAGCACTTGAGCGATAGCTCTTGGTGTTCACTTTCTCGCTCGAGCATTTTCGCAAAACTTATAGCGTTGGGAAAGTTTCCTTTTTTGACTTCGCCAATGAATCGTATGAGACGTCGTAACTGTTTGTCTCTACTTTTCACTTATTACATCCTCATTGGCATGAGAACATAGAGGAAATTGTCTGCATCACTTATAGAGGCAGCAGCATGTGAGTGTGAAAAGTTAAGAGTTACTTTTTCTGAAGAAAGCCTTTTGAGAGGATCTATAAGGTAGATAGGGTTAAAGGCTATCTCTGCAGTACCATCGAACTCGACTTCGAGGTCTTCTTTACTTTCATCGTCTTGTGTTTGAGCGGTTATGGCTAAGGCGCTATTTTCAAAACTTAGTTTTATACCGTGCTCACTTTCACTGAGAATGAGGGCGATTCTTTTAAGGGCAGTTAAAAAGTCTTCGCGGTTAATACTGGCGTGGTGCTCAGAGCCATCTGGAATGATTGCCGCATAGTTTGGGTACTTAGCCTGGATTAATTGAGAGTAGATCGTTGTTTGTTGGTCGAACTCATTCACAAACTCAAAAGACATGTTCTTTTCATCTATTTGAATTTCAACATCGCCATTTCCTGCCATAAGCTTTAGTAGGGCATTGTTGGTCTTAGGTGGAATGATGCACTGACCTTCATGGTCACAGCTAAAGTTATTATCGGTAACTATGGCGAGTCTTTTGCCATCTGTCGCAATCGAGGATAACTCTGTCTTATTGAACTTTAAAAGAGGACCACTTATAGCGACTCTTGAAGGATCGGAGCTAGTTGCAAATGAGCTTTTGATAACGAGTTCGTGGAAAGATTCTTTAGATGTAGTGAATTTAGAGCCATCGATCTGAGAAAATGCTTGCGGGAATTCACTCGAAGAGATGCCTTGAATGGAGAAGTTGATCTCTCCGCTACGGATATTTACGAAGTCTTCTTCATTGCAGCTAAGAGTTATTGGCGCATCTGGTAGTCGTCGGACGATGGAGATGAGTTTTCTCGCAGTAACAGTCGTTATGCCTTCGCTTTCGACACTGACTTGAGTTTTACATGATATAGATATTTCTAAATCAGTTAAGGTGAAAGTAACGTGGTCATCTTTTGCTTCGATGAGCACATTATTTAAAACTGGTAAAGAAGGCCTAGTGAGCAAACCAAATTGGACACACTTTAGAGCTTGGTCAAGTTTGGTTTGGTCTATCGAAAACTTCATGCATCTCTCCTTTAAAGTAAGCTCAATTTAGATCAGCGTCAGGCAAAGTCAATTTACTTTTAAAATAGGCTCTTAAAGTCGAGCTTGTTTAGTGCTACATGACCTTGGTTTATCGTATGTATATCCGAGCCAGCTTTATTGTCATCGCTTAAGCCTGGGGAATAATGAGAGTATGTTCCGTCTTCATTTTCTTTAAAGGCTGAGCCATATGGTGTCATGGTAGGAGTTGTTGACTTTATTTGCCAATTTTCAGCAAGGTACTCAGGAAGTTCTATTGACCATAGCTTAGGAGCATCGGTAAAGTTCGTGAGTTGCTCGTTGAGTCGAGAAAGTACCTGACCGATAGAGGCAGAATACTTTTGGTAGGTTTCTGGAGTGAACTTTCTATTTTTGTTCCAACTGGTGTATTCTTCGCTGTTGAGCTTTTGTGAAATAGAGATGGCAGGGGAGTCGGCAAGGTAGGCTTCTAGTGCACCGCCGACTGTTCCAGAAGACATGATATAACTGAAGCTGGCGTTATAGCCGAGGTTTATCCCAGAGATGACTAAGTCCGGTTTTGAAGTGCAGACATGATGCAGCCCTACATTTATACAATCCGCTGGGGTTCCTTCGAAGGTGTAAAAGCTTCGATCATTTTCCGAGATTTCTTTTAGAGCTAAATTTCCGGATTTGGTCATAGCTTTGCTTTTCCAACTTTGCTCTGTAGCGGGTATAACGCATGTAAGATCGTGCCCAAGTTTGTGTAGTTCGTCATAGAGTATATGAAAGAGCGGCGAGTCAAAGCTGTCGTCATTTGTTATTAGTATTTTCATAAAAAGCCTTATTTTACCTTAAAGTAGCCTATTTATGACGGATTTGTAACGAAAAAAGAGATTGATTTTTGATCGATAGAAAAACATTCTTTTTTTACAATTATGATCCTTGATGGAATATAAATCGAGTGTATTTTCAACACGTTTTTCCGAGAATGTGTTCTCAAACACTTCATTGTCATAGACTTTTGTATATGTCGTACAGTTTTCGCATCAAAAATGATGGAAGCGGAAAATCATAAAGATTTTAAAAAATTATAAACAATCACAAATCAGGAAACGCCAATGACGAAAAGAGACTTAGTTGTCCGCATTGCAGATGAAACAGGTTTAAATCAACAGAAAGTTATGACAGTTGTTCAAAAGACTCTTGACTACATAACTAGTGAGTTATCTGCTGGACGAAATGTCGAGCTACGTAACTTCGGTGTATTTGAACTTAAAGTTCGTCGTCCACGTGTTGGTCGTAACCCAAATAAGCCTAAGAACGAAGTTACAATTCCTGAGAGAGTTGTTGTTAAGTTCAAAGCTGGTAAAATCATGAGAGAGAAAGTTTCAAAGATCTCTCCAAACCAGATCGCTTAATCTTAGTTTAAGATTTATTCAGGCCGGCAAATTTATGTCGGCCTTTTTTGTTTTTAAGGAAATGGCAGTTTTAAGCACTGTTTAAGAAGGAATAAGACAATGAAACGTACTCATACTTGTGGAGATCTTCGCAAAGAACATAGTGGCCAAGAAGTAGTATTGACTGGCTGGGTAGATAGCTGCCGTGACCTTGGTGGATTAATTTTTGTAAACTTACGCGACCGCGAAGGTGTCACTCAGGCATTTTTAGATCCTGACGCTGGTGAAGAGCTGATGACTGTTGGCTCACAGATCCGTGACGAGTGGGTCATAACTGTTTATGGCGAAGTTCGCAGTCGTCCAGAGAACATGATCAATAAGAAGATGTCGACTGGTGAAGTTGAATTGATCATCCGAAAGATTGAAGTTGAAAACAAGTCTCGTCCTATGCCTTTCCACTTGGAAGACGAAAAAGTAAATGAAGAACTTCGTTTGAAGTACCGTTACTTAGACTTCAGACGCACAAGTATTTCTAAATTTATGCAGATCCGTCACCGCCTAGGTAAGATCTTCCGTGACTACTTCGACGAGCAAGGTTTCCTTGAGATAGAGACGCCAATTTTAAGTAAGAGTACTCCAGAAGGCGCACGAGACTATCTTGTTCCAAGTCGCGTTCATCCTGGTCAATTTTATGCACTACCGCAAGCACCACAGCAGTACAAACAGTTGCTTATGGTTGGTGGAATTGAGAAGTATTTCCAGATCGCTCGTTGTTTCCGTGATGAAGACTTGAGAGCGGATCGTCAGCCAGAGTTTACTCAAGTGGACGTCGAGATGTCATTTGTCGAGCAAGAAGACATCTACAATCTTATGGAAGGTGCGCTTGTTCGCATCATGAAAGAACTCAAAGATGTTGATGTTCCGACGCCATTCCCAAGAATGGACTACGCTGAAGCTATGAACCGCTACGGTTCAGACAAGCCAGACACACGTTTCGGTATGGAACTAGTTGACCTTTCAGACATACTTAAAGATACAGACTTTAAAGTTTTCTCAGGCAACATTGCCAATGGCGGTAAAGTTATGGGAATAAACGCTAAAGGTATAGCTGCGACAACAAGCCGTAAGAAAGCTGACATGTTGACTGATACAGTTAAGTCACTTGGAGCTAAAGGTCTTGCTTGGGGTAAACTGAATGAGGACGGAACAGTTCAAAGTCAGCTGGCTAAACTTCTAAGTGAAGAAGAACTTCAAAACGTTATGTCTGCTCTGAAAATGGAAAATGGCGACGTTATGTTGATCGTTTCAGATACAGAGTACGTAACTCAAAACTCTCTTGGCCGTCTTCGTTGCGATATAGCAGCCGAGTACGATCTTATTCCACAAGACGTTTACAACTTCTTATGGGTTGTTGACTTCCCACTTCTAGATAAAGATGAAGAGACAGGTAACTGGCATGCGATGCATCACCCATTTACTAGTCCTCGTGCTGAAGATATGGATAAGCTTACGACTGACCCGGGCGCAATTAAGGCTCAGGCTTACGACGTTGTTCTTAACGGAACAGAGCTTGGCGGTGGTAGTATCCGTATTCACAATCCAGAAGTTCAGAAGCAGATGTTTGCGGCTCTTGGAATTGGCGAAGAACAGGCTAAAACTGAGTTTGGTCATATCATCGATGCTCTATCTTATGGCGCACCACCACATGGCGGTATCGCTCTAGGTTTTGACAGACTTGTTATGCTTATGACTGGTGCAAAGTCTTTACGTGATGTTATTGCTTTCCCGAAGACTGCTAAGGCAACTTGTCTTATGTCTGAGTCTCCAGCTTATGTTGCTAACGATCAGTTAGATGAGTTGAATATCCAGACTACTGTCGAAGAGAAAGAAGACTAGTTATTAGTTACTAGTGGTCAGTAATCAGTAATCAGTAATCAGTAATCAGTAATCAGTAATCAGTAATCAGTAATCAGTGTGTAGTCCGGGTATAGGTTGACACTGTAATCAAAAGGAAATTGGATGAAATA
>JAJPOQ010000083.1 GCA_021232515.1 Lentisphaeraceae bacterium | reverse complement strand
GGATTCGCCATGGAGTCTTATGATTCTGCAGGAAAGTATCGCGCTCATATGGGCGGCATAAAAGACAGGCGGACTAAGAAGCTTAGCCCTAAAGTAGCAATAGATGCTTCGGGAGAATTGTACGGAGAAAAGTTCCAAGACTTCAATGGTCTCAAGAGACTTCTACTGACTAAACACAAAGAAACAATTATTCGCACGATTGTCCGCAAATCTATGTCTTATGCGCTGTGCCGTAAACTCGAGGTTTACGATAAAGAAGCCGTCGAAAAAATCGTTTATCACATGCTTAAAACAAGCGGTACCTACAAAGAACTTATCTTTGCTATTTCGCAAAGTATGCCATTTCAAGAAGTTTATGTTGCTAAGGAGAAGTAAATGAGTTACTCAATCGATAGAAGAAGTTTTTTACGGGGCGCTGGTGCCCTCATGCCCTTACCGTTTCTAGACATTATGGAAGCATCTGCTAAAACTAAAGGTAGTTCTCAAACGCCGTTGCGTTTTGTCAGTCTATTTAAACCAAATGGCATCCACCCTCCTTCATGGAATGTCTCAGGAGGAAACCAGAAATCTTACAAGATGGCTCCTCTTATGCAGTCATTTTCCAAGCATAAAAAAGACTTAACAGTCTTCGACAATATGGGTGACTATGGTTTTTCTCCACATGAAAACGCAACTCGTCGCTTTATGTGTGGTCATCACAATAACAAAAGATCTGCTTCTATGGATCAACTTATTGCCGACAAAATAGGTAAGGAAACTCCAGTCCGTTCTCTGGAATTAACTACCGAAGGATTATTCTTAAACCAAATTGGCTGTAGCTATATTTCCTACAATGCGAAAGGAAAGCCTATCCCTCGAAATAGCGATCCTCAAATTGTCTTTGATCAACTTTTTAGAAACCCTATGAGTCATCCGACGAAACGTCAACAAATGACCAGTCTACTTGACCGTGTTCGTGACGATGCTAAGTCTCTTGAAAGACGGGCAAGTAGTCGTGATAAGGAAATATTGGACCAATACTTTACTGCAGTCAGAGAAACTGAGAAAAGACTAGAAAATACAAAAAAAACTGGTCCATCAAAAGTAGACTTTTCTAAACTAAAAAGACCTCAAGCAGGAGGCAACATGGATGAACAAGTTGAAACTATGCTTGATCTTATCGCTCTAGCTCTTTGGACTGACTCAACTCGCTGTATTTCTTATATGCTGGGTAACAGTAATAGTCGTATGGTTTTTGACTTTCTGGGAATTTCTGAGCAACACCATTATCTTTCACACTTTTTTAGAAACTTCAACGCAAACAACCTCAGAGCTCTCATGAAAATCTGTGTTTGGCATATGGAGAAGTTTGATTCATTGCTCACAAAAATGAAAGCTTATAAAGACCCAGATGGCAAAAATGTACTCGATAACAGCATCGTCTTATTTGGCGGCGGCATGGGACATAGTGATGTTCACACTGCAACAAGGATCCCCACCATCATCGCAGGTAAAGGCGGCGGCAAACTTGAGCCTGGTCGTTACCTTCGTTATAATGGTAACCAGAGACTTGCTAAGTTACATCTAGCAGTTCTCAAGAAATTTGACATTAACTTAAAATCGTTTGGTGGAGAGTCTCAGGCTCTAAATGGACTGAATGGAGAGAAAATTGATGAGTTCCATGAAAAGCCATTTAGTAAATGGGTTAAAGTAAATAACGATACTATCACAGTTCAAGCACGTTTGCGTTTATCGGATAAGATTGAAGAAGCAAAAGTCTTCTACATGGACCTTGCGGATGGAAGCTCAGTAAAGCTTAGTGTCAGCTTTGGAGACTTTCATAAAAATAACATGGCCTATTACTCTGGTGAAGCGATGAAGATAACTGGTAAAGGTTCAAACGTTAATGGTCAATTGACAATCACCAAACTCACTGAGTTCAAGTCTATTTTTGGTATCAAACCAGCAAAATAACTTACAAAGCTAAGACTTTAAAATTATTTGGAAATTTAAATGAAAAAATTCTTTATCACATGTTTCGTTTCTGTACTTATCAGTCTTAGTTTGTCCGCTGATGTTACCCTAACTAGCTTATATTCAGACAATGCCGTTATCCAACGTCACGCTCCTGTAAAAATATGGGGTTGGGCGTCACCATCTGAAAAAGTAACGGTTACTTTTGTTGGTAAAAAACTTGCTACAAAAACAGATTCTAAAGGTAATTGGTCAGTCGTATTTCCAGCTCAGAAAGCTGGCGGGCCACACTCTATGACTGTTACTGGCAAAAACACTATTCAAAGGAAAAACCTCCTCTTTGGTGAAGTCTGGGTTTGTTCTGGCCAGTCAAATATGCAAATGAATGTCGGCCAAGCTGTAGATGGCGACATCGAAGTTCTTTTAGCTAAAGATACTGACTTAAGAGTTCTCACAGTCACTAATGCAGGAGAGCAGACTCCTCAAAAAGATGTCGATGGAGGCTGGGAGATGGCTACAGGTGGTCAATTGAAGAACTTCTCTGCTGTTGGTTACTACTACGGTCGTGAACTACGTCGAGCTCTTGGTGTACCGGTTGGTCTAATCGACAACTCCTGGGGTGGTTCATCCTGTGAGACTTGGATACCGCAAGATGTCCTAAAGTCTGACAAAAGAAACCAACCATACATAGAAACTTTTGCTAAGAAACTAGCTAAGTTTGAGAAGAGCGACCTAACTCAACACGACCAGAAAAGAAAGGCACTACAAGAGCGTATTAAAAAAGCTAAATCATCTGGAAAAATCCCTCCATCTCCCCCTACCGCCATGCGTGACATCCGTCATGGTCAACACCGTCCAGGCAATCTGTGGAATGCTCGAATAAATCCTCTTTTAGGTTATGGCATAAAAGGCGTCATCTGGTACCAAGGTGAAAATAACACAAGAACAGAATCTTATATATACCGCTACACACTACCGATGATGATTAAAACATGGCGTAAAAACTGGAACTCTGGTGAGTTTTCTTTTTACTGGTCTCAACTCGCAAACTATTCAAGAAATAGAGATAAGAATGGCGCAAGTCCTTGGGCCGAAATTCGAGAATCAATGACTTTAACAATGCAGTCAACGCCTAAAACAGGTCAAGCAATCATCACTGACTTAGGAGAGGACAAAGACATCCATCCAAGAAAAAAATTACAAATTGCCAAGCGCTTGGTACGTTGGGCTCTAGTCAAAGACTATGGTTTTAAATTGACCTACAGTAGTCCTATGTATAAAAGCCATGAAACTAAGGGGAATAAAATCATTGTAACCTTAGATCAAGAAGTTAAAACGATCGATGTTAGAGACGTTTTAGGTTTCACCATAGCTGGCGATGACCAAAAGTTCGTTAAAGCTCAAGCTAAGATTAATAAAAATAAAGTAGAAATCTGGAGTGACTCCATTTCGAAGCCTGCGGCCATCCGCTACGCTTGGGCAGGTAACCCAGTCAGTAACGTCATCAACAAAACTGACTTGCCTTTGACACCATTTAGAACAGATAAGTGGAAGTTAAGCTCAGAGTAACAGAATATATCTATTAAACTTAGAGTATTTTTTCGAGTAGTTATCCATAGACTACCAACGCTTTAAAGGGCGGAGATAAATGGTGACCAAGTCTACTTTTGATCACCATTTCTTTAATATCGATCATCTACACCTACACGTCATCCACCTTTTTAAATCTTTGTATCATAGGTAACACCAAAAGGATAATGGATATGATAACGAAGAAACACGACACTGGTCTACTTACTAAAGGCAACCAACTCCCATGAGAGCTCATAAGCCCAGTACTCAATTTACTCTCTGCCATAGGACCTAAAACAAAGCCTATAACAAAAGGTGCTAGTGGAATACTGAAACGTTCAAGTGCAAAGCCAAGTAAGCCAAAGCCAAGCATCGACCAAACGTCAAACATGTTATTGTTTTGAGCATAAGTACCAATGACACAAAAGGCTAACACGGTGACTATCAAATACATCTTAGGAATACTAGAAAGCTTCGACAGCGGTTTCACTAAGAGTATCATGATGAATAGCATAAATATGTTTGCCAAAGAAAATGAGCCGATAATCGTATAAACAACTTCTGGGTTTTGTTCAAAAAGTAGAGGTCCTGGCTGCAGTTGGTGAATCATAAGAGCCCCAAGTAAGATGGCATCGATTACTGAGCCTGGGATCCCCATAGTTATAAGTGGAATCAAGGCACCACCAACAGTCGCATTGTTAGCTGACTCTGCCGCAACAATCCCCTCTTCACTGCCATGCCCAAACTTCTCTGGTGTTTTAGAGAAGTTCTTAGCTGTCGAGTATGCTGCAACTGAACCAATATTTGCACCTATACCGGGCAGTACGCCTATCCATGTACCAATACAACTTGATCGAATCATGTTCCCCATCTGTGAGAGCCACTCTTTACGATTCATAAACATTCCTTCGGTAGATAGCTGGATTGGCTTGACCTCTTTGTCCTTTTCCAGCACATCTGTAACAATCTGACTGATAGCGAATAAGCCGATAAGCATCGGCAATAGTTTAAAACCACCATTCAACTCTGTTATGCCAAATGTCATGCGAACTTCACCAGTTGCTGCAACTATTCCAGGCATAGCAAAAAAGATTCCTAAAAAACCGGCAAACAGTGAACGTGAAATAGACCTACCACCGACTGACGCGATCAATACTAAGGCCATCAAGACAAGGCTGAAAAACTCAAATGGTCCGAGGTGAGTTGCATACTTACTCAATGGTTCAGATAGTAAAATGAGGAATACCAGTGAGATCATACCTCCTACAAATGACGCGCTGATTCCTAAGCCTAGAGCTCGACCCGATTGGCCTTTTTGAGCCATAGGGTATCCATCAAGTGTAGTCATCATCGCTGAAGGAGTACCGGGTATCCTAAGTAAAGTTGCGGTTATAAGCCCCCCACTAACGGAACCAACATACATACTTACTAAAAGCATCATTGCACTGCCGCTGTCCATTGTGAATGTCAAAGGTAAAGTAAGCGCAATAAGCATAGCTCCCGTTAGACCAGGGATAGCTCCAACTGTAATGCCCAAGGTTGTACCCAGGATCATGAGGAAAAAACCTTGAGCACTAAAAAGCATCGAAAATGCACTTTCAAGACCAACTGTTGCAAGTAGTGTCATCATGGTAAATCCACATGAACAATATTTGTAAAAACAAAATATGTGCCAAGGCTTATAAGTAAGCAGCATTCAACAAGAACTGTTTTACTTATAGCTTTTTTACTACTTAAAAATAGGCCCAGTATGAGCATGAAGCCAAAAGTAAGTATTCTAAAATCTATAAAACCAGTTCCCATAAGAAATACATAAAGTGCAAGTATAGAAATAGTCACAACTGCCGGCGTGTAGTTTATCGATTCTTTATCCTTTAAGTCTAAACTGCTCTTTTTCTTTTTATAATTATCCCAGAGAATATAACTAAAAAATAGTCCAAGTGTTACCATGACAATGAGATGAAATGGAGGTAACTCATGACTGTCGCCAGCTTCAATATTTTTAATTTTGGATTCTATCTTTTGAATGCGCTTTTGTAACTCTAAACCTGTTATAAAATCTGGAGTTGTTTTTGTTTTTTTTATAAAAGCTAAAAGCTCTTCATCTTTGAGTGCTTCTCGAAAAGCATCGATAATTATTTTTGTTCTACCTTTGTCTGTCCCCTTTGGGAACCACCAATACTGCATAACGTCAAACTCAGCATCTACACCAGACTCTTTCGCCGTTGGTAACTCGGGTAACTCAGGGTGTCGCTTGGCCCCCATATAAGCCAATGCTTTTAAACCTTGAGACTTAAAATTCATAAACTCTGAAACTGAAAACACAGAAACATCCACATGGTCGCCCATAAGAGATTCAAGTCTAGCTGAACCTCCTCCTGACTGTATAAGATTGAACTTTACGTCAGCACTTTTTTCAATCAGCAGTCCGACCACATGAGTGGGTGTTCCCATTGCACAACCAACGATAACTTGTGAAGGCCTTTTTTGAGCGTCAGCAACCAAATCACTTAAAGAGTTATAAGACGATTTATCATTTACAACCACCACCAAACCTGTTAAGACTGTCCCGGCTACAGAGTCAAAAGACTCAGGCCCGTAAGTAACATTACCAAAATGTTTGGAGATGATAATCGCATCATGCAGATTCAGTATTGTGTAGCCATCTGCTTTAGAGTCTTTAACAAAACGGCTGCCGTCTGTCGCACTAGCTCCAGGGCGATTGACAATAACCAATGGAGCCGGGAGTAGATTGTTTTTATTTATAGTCTTTTGAAACATACGCACTAAAACATCTGAACCTCCGCCAGCTTTGAAAGGCACAACTATTTCAATAGGCTTGCGAGGATAATCACTCTGAAGACTTGTCCCACCTTTACTAAATGGCAAATATGCAAACACTGTAATAGCCAACCATACTAAAGTATGAATGACAGATGTTTTAGTACGACTTTTATTTATCATTTATCCAAGTAATCCATGGCAGGATCTAAGTCCCAATAGTACTGACTTACAGGATTAATATTTTGAGCCCAACCTTCAATAACCTCGTAATCTTGCCTCTTCGAAAGGATCTTTTCGGTAATTTCCTTGGGATCCCAACCGTGAAGAACTTCTGCTTCCATTTCTTGGGCTAGAGCTTGATGAAACGGGTCATCAATCAAATCACTGAGCTCATCAGGGTCTTCTTTCATGTTAAAGAGCTGATTCGGGAGCCCATAGTAGAAGTTAAACTTGTAGTCTCCTTTGCGGAGCATTCTGTGAACCATACCTTTGTGGTTACAAAACTCAGAGAAAACCTTATCTTCTAAATTATCATGCCCCTGCATCAGCGGCATAAGACTTCTACCTTGAATATTCGGTAACGGTGGGCAAGAAAGAGCATCTAACATAGTTGCTGAGATATCTAGCGAACTAACAAGTTGATCAAACACCTGACCACCCTTAAGCTTCTCAGGCCATGAAATGATCAGAGGAACCTTAACTGAGTTCTCATAAAATGTCATCTTCCACCAAAGACTATGTTCGCCAACTTGATCACCATGGTCAGATGAGTAAACGACTATCGTATTGTCGTATAGACCGTTATCTTTAAGAGCCTGGATTATTTCACCAATCATGATGTCAGTTCTAGTCACTAAGCCCCAGTATGCAGCTCTCGCTCTTTTTATTTCCTCAACAGAGACTTCTTCGATATCTTTGTCCCGGCGCCATTCGCGGATGTGTGGATGAAGGTCCTCTGAAAAAGGAGTCTCGATTTTAGGCATAGTAATTATGTCTTTATAAAGGTCATAGTCTTCTTTTCTGGCAACATAAGGTTGGTGTGGAAGCATATAACCGACTGTTAAACAAAACGGCTCATCGTCTTCTTTATTAGCCAATTCTTCATTTATATACTTAAGTGCCGAAGTCGTGACGTCTTCATCGTGAACTTGATAGGCGTTTTGCCCTGAACCCGACTTCTGTAAAGAGGCGCGCTCTGGAAATGGCGCACCTTGAAGCTCACCATGATCAACATCCAAACTATCAACAAAGTTTGAACAATGGTCGCCAATATACCTTTCTGCATATCCATGTAACTGATCTGGGCCAATTGAGTGCATACGACCAAAAAGAATTGGCTTGTATCCTCCTGCTCCCATAGCATGAGCAAAAGTTGGGATGCCTGAGTCCAAAACGTTATAGTTTGTCCAGCACTCTGTCTTATATGGGTAACGGCCGGTTAAAGTCGACATTCTCGATGGCGTACAAATAGGCGATGGAGCATAGGCATTTGTAAACATGACACCTTCAGCTGCCAAGGCGTCTAAGTTGGGTGTTTTGACAATAGGGTCACCATAACAACCTAAAACGTTGGGAGTATGTTGATCAGAATGGATATATAAGATATTTGGCTTGTCGCTCATAAAAGGCTCATCGCAAGGTTAAATTATTTAATTAGATTATATAAACTTGGAACTGAAGGCAATCCAAACACTGCCACAACAGCAATCATCGCTTTTGACAAATATTTATGGACAATCAATCACTTAAGTAGGCGAATATGCAAAACATCGACTTTTAAACTCTTGATAATTTTATAATTTAAAAAGAGAACAATTCATTTCAAAAAAAAATTTGCACGAATTAATATAAATTATAATAGAATACACTAAAACCCTGGAACCTTTTCAACTACTTTTAAGTTCAGTGAAAAAAGCTAAATCTTGCATAATTCATTAGACCGTCATCAGCTAATTTGTCCTGCCTCATTTAGAAATCCGCAATTGAGATTTTGTTAATTTGAGTTTTTATAAATCAAACGGAGAACAAAATGTCAGAGAATAAACGCCCTTACCTTAGTGCAGAAGATAAAG
>JAJPOQ010000023.1 GCA_021232515.1 Lentisphaeraceae bacterium | reverse complement strand
CTGATAGACTACACCAAAGAGACGTTGTAATTTCGTGTTGCATTTAGGTCCTCATATTTTTATTGTCCAAGATAAAATATGGCCTAAATGCACTTCTTCATTATTATCCGTTTATCACAGAACTTGAGACATTACCAATATTTTATACAGCTCTAAAATGACTGGTGAGTATATGGATTGAGAAGGTTTGATAGTTTATAGACCTTTTGCAGAAGAGTTTACCTAAGTTCTGGCAGTCGATCTAAAAAAAGATTATTCCAAGCAGTTGAAGAGTTTGTGTTGAACCCAGCAAACTCTGAAGCTAAGACGACACTTTTTGCGGAGCCATCACTATAGGCAGCATTGAATTTGTTTTTTGGATGCCTTAGAAAGATGGATTCATTTTTATAGAATCGGTCAACCATAACAGCAGATCCTGCAACATTGTCCATTTTTAACCATTTGCCTATCTGTATACCTTGCCAACTAAAGATAGACTCTCGTCCACCGGCATCTTCAAAAATAATTGAATACGCAGTTCGATAAGGAAGATTGTTTGGGCCACCTTTGGGATTGTCCGGAGAATCATAGATTCCAGCACTGGGTATATAGGCGGGGCAATGAAATATTTCTCCAGAACTAATGTAGTTTTCTTGGACTAAACGGCCTAAACCAACATGATTTGTTGCTGTAGAACTAAAGTAGTTATAAAAGTTTTGCCAGGCAGAACCCTGTCCTCGACCATACGGGACGTTATTATCTCTATCATTTACAAATAACGCCGAACCTATAATTGATTGACTTTGATTTGATAAGCAGAGGGCTCGTTTAGCTTCGTCACGGGCTTTGTTGAGTGATGGCATAAGCAGGGAAATCAAAATGCCGATCATGGCGACCAGGACTAACAACTCAATTAATGTAAATGATTTTTTCAAAATATTTCTCACGATATAAGGTGCAGGTATCAAAATAATGCTGATCAACACAACTTACAAATATTCTTAGTAAAGACGATTACCTGAGTTCAGGTAATAGATTTAGGAAAAGTCTATCCCAGTCAGTTGAAGAGTGTATGTTGAAACCAACAAGCTCAGATGGAACGACGACACTTTTAGACGCTCCGTCTCCATAGGCGACATTGAAGGTGTTTTTAGGGTGCCGAGGGAACTTTGTTAAATCTCTAAAGAATTGATCCACCATGACTGCAGAGTCAGATATAGTTGCCAGTTTAAGCCAACTTCCAGTTTGATCGCCATTCCAGTTAAAGATGGATTCTTTACCGATGGGGCTGGAATAAATGATGGCGAAGCTGGTGTTTTTCGAAATGTTGTTTGGACCACCAAGAGGGTTGTCAGGTGAATTGTTTACATGTGGACTCCAAGTAAAGGCAGGGCAGTAAAATGATTCAGAAGTCTGGACGTAGCCTTCTTGAACTAAACGGCCTAAACCAGTGTGCTTCGTCGCGGCAGGATTATAGTATGTATACATATTTTGCCAAGCGGCGCCCTGACCACGGCCATAAGGGACGGCGTTGTCTTTATCATTTACAAACAAAGTGGAAGCAGTGACAGATTGACGTTGGTTAGACAAGCAGACTGCTCTTTTTGCTTCGTCACGAGCTTTATGTAATGAGGGCATAAGTATTGATACTAAAATACCTAGGATGGCAACTACTACGAGTAGCTCAATTAGTGAAAATGATTTTTTCATATTACTTTTATCAATTGTTAACTTCAGTTAAAATTTTAATCAGTTGACGTTAGTTTCTTTGGTCTCATTCTTTGAATATTTACCGAAGTATCGTTGGCCTGTTTTGGACCTCTGGTACTTCTTCCTTGTTGGATTTGTTCTCTAAGGATTGTTAGGAGCTCGATGACTTTTTCTGGGTGTTTATTTGCAAGGTTATTTATTTCTCGAATATCGGTGTCTAAATCATAAAGTTGGATAAAAGGCGCTTTCAGCAAGTCGTCTGGTGTAGGCTTTTTTCCAAAAGATTTAAGTGCTGTTTCCCAGTAGTCTTTATAGAGCGGGATATTTCCATATTTTGAGGTTGTACCGGTGCCTGGTGTTAAGCAGAGCTTCCAGTTGCCTAGTCTTACAACAAATGGACCCTCGGTGACGGATGTCATGATCATATTCTTTCTTGTCGATTGACCCTGTGGATTTGTGAGTGAATTCACAAAGCTTATGGAGTCGACAGCCTGATGTTCTTTTAAGCTAACTCCAGCAAGCTCAGCGAATGTTGCCATGAGATCTTGCAAGCCAACGAGTGCGTTTGACCTAGTTCCAGCTTTGACTTTATCTGGCCACTGGACGATGAACGGAACTCTAAGACCGCCTTCATGTAGAGAAAACTTGTAACCTCTATGTGGTCCATTTGGGCTATGGCCTTTTTCTTCTAATAGTTTGACTTGACCTGGAGTCGCTTTAGCTATGTTGCCGGCGTAGGTGCCTTGCCCATGATCCGAAGAGAAAACGAGGAGTGTATTTTTGTAGGCACCTTTTTCCTTTAATGCCTTAACGATTCTACCTACGGAATGGTCGATCTCCATGAGGAAATCACCGTATAGACCAAGCTTACTTTTTCCTTGAAAGGCAGGACTAGGGCAAATAGGCGTATGTGGCCCAGTAAGACCAACAAAGAGAAAAAATGGATCTTCGCCGTTCTGTTTAGCAATATACTCTTCTGACTTTGTACTGATCTTGTCTAAAGTTTCGAAGTCTACAAAATCTTCACTTGCAGGCCCAACTCGATTAAATGCACTCCAACCTTTTTGAGCTGTAACAGGACCTTGCCACATGTTATTTTCAATAAAGGCATATGGGAACATGTCGAGTGAACCGGGAAGGATAAAGCTATAGTCAAAGCCAAATTGGGGAGGACCATAATGGAGTGGTTTTGTGTAATCGGTATTTTTCGGGCCCTGTGTTTTTGAATCCTTTGTGGTCATCTTAGTTCCAAGGTGCCACTTACCGATATAGGCGGAGTTATATGCAGCTTGTTTGAACATCTTGCCAAGGGTAAATGTCTGTTCATTTATCTGAGGTGTTAAGTAACCCCAAGGGCCGCGATTTTTAGGTTTACTAAAGCGCCAATGATAACGACCAGTCATCAAGGAAAGTCGAGAAGGTACACAAACACTTGCAGTCACATGAGCATCTGTAAAAGTCATGCCATGTTCGCGGAGGGAGTCCAACTCTGGCATTTGAACTTGGCTACTTCCAAGAGCATCGCCAACGCCCATGTCATCTGCGAGAATGAAAATCACATTTGGTTTATCTTGGGCGACTAGAGATGATACTAAAAAAACAAATAATAGAAAACGAACACACATACACTTCACCATTCTAATTTAATCTATCTAAATAGAAGATTAACAAGAGTGTATGGCTATAACAAGAAGTGATAAATGCTTTATAATATCTAGCTGTGGCCGTTTAGTCTTTAACTTCTTCTTCGTAAGGAATGACTTCTAGAAGATGCTCGAGAGCGGCCAACCTTGCCTCCGACTTAACATTTGCTTCAATGATTTTCCAAGGAGCTATGTCGGTATCTGTTTTATCAAACATAAGTCTTTTATACTTTGTGTACTCGTCCCATAACTCTTGAGCCTTGCGGTCGACATCGCTCATTTTCCATCTTTTAAGAGGACTGTTTTTTATGTCTTTAAAACGCTTGGCTTGTTCGTCTTTATCTATAGAGAAATAGAGTTTGACGAGATGGGCGCCCGATTCGACAAGCATACTTTCGAAGCCATTTATCTGATTCATGTAGATTTTATAATCGTCTTCAGTACAAAAGTCATTTACCGGTTCAACGACGGCTCGATTGTACCAACTGCGGTCAAAGAAAACTATTTCACCCGGTTTAGGTAGAGTATTTACATAACGCTGAAAGTACCATTGGCCTTTCTCTTCATCTGTTGGCTTTGGTAGTGCAACTATGCGGTAGTGTCGAGGATTTATATGGGCGGTTATTCGTCGAATGGCTCCACCTTTACCTGCGGCGTCTCGACCTTCAAACAAGACAATGACGCGCTGGCCTGTTTGGATAACCCAGTTTTGCAGGCTGACTAGTTGTTCCTGCATGTCACGCAGCTTCAACTCATAACGACTTACTTTTAAGACTTCCTCTAAGTTAATTTTCTTTTTCGCAAAGAGGTGTTTGAGTCCGATCTTACTATTGAGCAGTTTGACGTCTTCATCGGTAAGTGTTGGTTTTTGCTTAGTCATCTTACTTTGCTCCCAGTAAGTCATTTCTATAGTAACGCATGACTATGTTTGGATCTGGCAGTAAAGAAGTCTTCGCTTT